>NZ_JASCPQ010000035.1:0-50259 GCF_029959305.1 Pseudomonas sp. PS01297 | reverse complement strand
AATTTTCGCGGCTCCAACGCCCGCTCCTACAGTGGGCAGTGTTTATTGGGTGGCGTGAGGTAGCGCCAATTGCGGATTGACGAACTCAAACGGCGCCAGTTGCATGCCTTGTTCATCCACTTGCAAGGCCCAGCCTTGTTTGTCCCAGTCGCCGAGTACGATGCGCTTGGCGGCGTAATCGCCAAGTTGCAATTTGTGTATCGCGGGGCGGTGGGTGTGGCCATGGATCAGGGTCTTGACGCCGAAGTGCTCCATGATCCGCGGTACTTCCTCGGGGGTCACGTCGACAATGTCGTTGGCTTTCATGCGGGTTTGCGCACGGCTTTCGCTGCGCAGCTTGCGCGCCAGCTTATGGCGAGTGCTCAACGGCAAGTGGCGCAAGATCCACACCGTTACCGGGTTGCGCAGGTAGCGTCGCATACGCATGTAGGCTTCGTCGCGGGTGCACAGGCTGTCGCCGTGCATCAATAAAACCGGCTCGCCGTAGAAATCGACCACGCTCGGGTCTTTAAGCAGGGTGCAGCCAGCCGCCTTGCAAAAGGCCTGGCCAAGCAGAAAATCACGATTGCCGTGCATCAGGAATACCTTCGTACCGCTGTCACTCAATTCGCGCAGCGCTTCGCAGATGGAGCGCTGGTAGGGCGTCATTGCATCGTCGCCGATCCAGGCTTCAAAAAAATCTCCCAAAATGTACAGCGCCTGTGCCGAGCGCGCGCGCCCGGACAGGAAATCCAGAAACGCCCGGGTAATGTCCGGGCGCTCCTCTTCCAGATGCAAATCTGAAATCAGCAGTATCACTCAATGATCTCGGCTTTCTCGATGATCACGTCTTCTGCTGGTACGTCCTGGTGGCCCGCTTTGGAACCGGTCGAAACGCCTTTGATCTTGTCAACAACGTCTTGACCTTCGGTCACTTTGCCGAACACTGCGTAGCCCCAGCCCTGAACGTTTTTGCCGCTGTGGTTCAGGAAGCTGTTGTCAGCCACGTTGATGAAGAACTGCGCGGAAGCCGAATGCGGCTCCATGGTGCGAGCCATGGCGATGGTGTACTTGTCGTTCGACAGGCCGTTATCCGCCTCGTTCTGGATGCTTGGGCGCTTGTCTTTCTTTTCTTTCATGCCAGGTTCAAAACCGCCGCCCTGAATCATGAAGTTACCGATTACACGGTGAAAAACAGTGTTTTCGTAGTGGCCGGCTTTTACGTATTCGAGGAAGTTGGCGACAGTAATTGGCGCCTTTTCAGCGTTCAGTTCAATCACGATGTCGCCGTGGTTGGTGGTCAGTTTTACTTTTGACATGTCGTTATCGCTCTATCAGAGAATTCGTTGGGCGAGGAAATCGTATGACACCGTCAGCCCCGGTTGGGCTGGGTAGATACAGCCGCGGGCGAAGTTTAGCCTGCCCGCAGAGCATTTCGATGGTGTTTTTGCGATATGGGGGCTAAAAGCCCCATTTCAATTGCTTTGATTGGTCGCCTGCTCTGTCAGGGACTTGACAGCATCGGCTATGATAGGCGCTTTGATTTCCGTCGGCCGCTCCAGGCCGCGCACCCGTTACGTTCAAGGATCCTATGAGCAAGCCCACTGTCGACCCCACTCTGAATCCAAAGGCTGGCCCAGCTGTACCGGCCAATTTTCTGCGCCCAATCGTGCAAGCGGACCTTGAATCGGGTAAATGCCAACAGATCGTGACCCGCTTCCCGCCTGAGCCTAACGGCTACTTGCACATTGGCCACGCCAAATCCATTTGCGTGAACTTTGGCCTGGCCGAGGAATTTGGCGGCGTCACGCACTTGCGTTTTGACGACACCAACCCGGCCAAGGAGGACCAGGAATACATCGACGCGATCGAAAGCGACGTGAAGTGGCTGGGCTTCCAGTGGTCTGGCGAAGTGCGCTATGCGTCACACTATTTCGATCAGTTGCATGACTGGGCGGTCGAGCTGATCAAGGCTGGCAAGGCCTATGTCGACGACCTGAGTCCTGAGCAAGCCAAGGAATACCGTGGCACCCTGACCGAGCCAGGCAAGAACAGCCCGTTCCGCGACCGTTCGGTTGAAGAGAACCTGGACTGGTTCGCTCGCATGCGCGCCGGTGAGTTTGCGGACGGCGCCCGCGTGCTGCGTGCCAAGATCGACATGGCTTCGCCGAACATGAACCTGCGCGACCCGATCATGTACCGCATCCGCCATGCCCACCACCACCAGACCGGTGACAAGTGGTGCATCTACCCGAACTACGACTTCACTCACGGTCAGTCGGACGCCATCGAAGGCATCACCCACTCTATCTGCACCCTGGAGTTCGAAAGCCATCGCCCTCTGTATGAGTGGTTCCTCGACAGCCTGCCGGTGCCGAGCAAGCCGCGTCAGTACGAGTTCTCGCGCCTGAACCTGAACTACACCATCACCAGCAAGCGCAAGCTCAAACTGCTGGTGGATGAAAAGCACGTGAACGGTTGGGACGACCCGCGCATGTCGACGCTGTCGGGTTTCCGCCGTCGTGGTTACACGCCCAAGTCGATCCGTAACTTCTGCGACATGGTCGGTACTAACCGCTCGGACGGTGTAGTGGATTTCGGCATGCTGGAATTCAGCATCCGTGACGACCTCGATCACAGCGCTCCGCGTGCCATGTGCGTGCTGCGCCCGTTGAAAGTGATCATCACCAACTACCCTGAAGACAAGGTCGAAAACCTTGAGCTGCCTTGCCACCCTAAAGAAGACATGGGTGTGCGCGTGCTGCCATTCGCGCGTGAGATTTACATCGATCGTGACGATTTCATGGAAGAGCCGCCAAAAGGTTACAAGCGCCTTGAGCCTGCGGGCGAAGTGCGTCTGCGCGGCAGCTATGTGATCCGTGCCGATGATGCAATTAAAGATGCTGACGGCAACATCATTGAGCTGCACTGCTCGTACGACCCTGAAACCCTGGGCAAGAACCCTGAGGGCCGTAAGGTCAAAGGTGTGGTGCACTGGGTGCCGGCGGCGGCCAGCGTCGAGTGTGAAGTGCGTCTGTACGATCGCCTGTTCCGTTCGCCGAACCCTGAAAAGGCCGAGGATGGCGCTGGCTTCCTGGAAAACATCAACCCTGACTCACTGCAAGTGCTGACCGGTTGTCGTGCTGAACCCTCGCTGGGCAATGCACAGCCGGAAGACCGTTTCCAGTTCGAGCGCGAAGGTTACTTCTGCGCAGACATCAAGGACTCGAAACCAGGTCAGCCGGTATTCAACCGTACCGTGACTCTGCGTGATTCGTGGGGCCAGTGATCAAGTTTTAAGGAAGAGCTCGTGCTAACGATCTACAACACGCTCACCAAGAGCAAAGAAGTTTTCAAGCCTCTGGATGGCAACAAGGTGCGCATGTACGTGTGCGGCATGACCGTGTACGACTACTGCCACCTGGGTCACGGTCGCAGCATGGTTGCCTTCGACCTGGTGACGCGCTGGTTGCGTTTTAGCGGTTACGATTTGACGTATGTGCGCAACATCACCGATATCGACGACAAGATCATCAATCGTGCGAATGAAAACGGTGAAACGTTTGAAGCGCTGACTGAGCGCATGATCGCCGCGATGCATGAAGACGAAGCCCGTCTGAACATCAAGAAGCCGGACATGGAGCCGCGTGCCACCGACCATATCGCCGGCATGCACGCGATGATCCAGACTTTGATCGACAAGGGCTACGCCTACGCTCCCGGCAATGGTGACGTGTACTACCGCGTTGCCAAGTTCATGGGCTACGGCAAGCTGTCGCGCAAGAAGATCGAAGACCTGCGCATCGGTGCTCGCATCGAAGTCGACGAGGCTAAAGACGACCCGCTGGACTTCGTGCTGTGGAAAGGCGTCAAGCCGGGCGAGCCAAGCTGGGAGTCGCCGTGGGGTCCAGGGCGTCCGGGCTGGCACATTGAGTGCTCGGTGATGTCGACCTGCTGCCTGGGCGAGACCTTCGATATTCATGGCGGCGGCAGCGATCTGGAATTCCCGCACCATGAAAACGAAATCGCCCAAAGCGAGGCGGCCACGGGTAAAACCTACGCCAATGCCTGGATGCACTGCGGGATGATTCGCATCAATGGCGAGAAGATGTCCAAATCCTTGAACAACTTCTTCACCATTCGCGACGTTCTGGAGAAATATCATCCGGAAGTGGTGCGTTACCTGTTGGTTTCCAGCCACTACCGGAGCTCGATCAACTACTCCGAAGACAACCTCAAGGACGCGAAAGCGGCGCTTGAGCGGTTCTATCACGCACTCAAAGGTTTGCCGAAAGTGGCGCCGGCCGGTGGTGAGGCGTTTGTTGAGCGCTTTACGCACGTGATGAACGATGACTTCGGTACGCCAGAAGCGTGTGCGGTGCTGTTCGAGATGGTTCGCGAGATCAACCGTTTGCGTGAAGCGGACGAATTGGCGGCGGCCGGTTTGGCAGCACGTCTTAAAGAGTTGGCCGATGTGCTGGGTGTCTTGCAGCTCGAAGCCGATGATTTTTTGCAGGCGGGCGCTGAAGGGCGAGTTGATGCGGCGCAAGTTGATGCATTGATTGCAGCTCGTTTGGCCGCGCGCGCGGGCAAGGACTGGGCTGAGTCGGATCGCATCCGCGATCAGCTCACGGCGATGGGCGTTGTGCTGGAAGACGGCAAGGGTGGCACCACCTGGCGTCTGGCTGACTAAGCTGTTCGCTGTTCAAACAAAGCCCGCCTTGTGCGGGTTTTTGTTTGTCTGGGTGATCGAAATTCCTTTGTAGGAGCGAGCTTGTCTCGCGATCTTTTGATTTTTTTTGAAATAAAAAACGGCACTCGAAGGTGCCGTTTTGTGGGCGAGACGCTACGGTTTAGCCGTGCAATGTCTCGGCCGCGTACAGCGTATTTTCCAGCAGGCAGGCGCGAGTCATCGGGCCAACACCGCCTGGTACCGGAGTGATCCAGCCGGCGCGGGGCAGGGCGGTCTCGTAAACCACGTCGCCGACCAGCTTGCCATCAGCCTGACGGTTGATGCCAACGTCGATCACGATGGCGCCTTCCTTGATCCACTCACCCTTGACCAGGCCAGGTTTGCCGGCAGCCACGACTACCAGGTCGGCACGACCTACGTGGCCAGCCAGATCCTTGGTGAAGCGGTGGGTCACGGTGACGGTGCAGCCCGCGAGCAGCAGTTCCATGGCCATGGGGCGACCCACAATGTTGGAAGCGCCGACAATAACGGCGTCCATTCCATACAGGTCCTGACCGGTGCTTTCCAGCAGGGTCATGATGCCTTTAGGGGTGCACGGGCGCAGCAATGGAATGCGCTGGGCCAGACGGCCTACGTTGTACGGATGGAAACCGTCGACGTCTTTGTCGGGGCGGATACGCTCCAGCAGGCTGGAAGCGTCCAGGTGTTCTGGCAACGGCAGTTGCAGCAGGATGCCGTCGATGTTTGGGTCGTCATTAAGACGGTCGATCAAATCTGTCAGCGCTTGCTGAGTGGTGTCGGACGGCAGGTCATAGGCCTGTGAGAGAAAGCCTACCTCTTCGCAGTCTTTACGCTTGTGCGAAACATAAACCTGGGAGGCAGGATCGCTGCCGACCAGAATCACTGCCAGACCAGGAGTGCGCAGGCCTTGCTCGTGACGCTCGGCGACGCGTTTGGCAATCTGCTTGCGCAGGTTGGCGGCGATCGCTTTGCCGTCGATTAGTTGTGCAGTCATTACGCGTGATTAACCATCGTAAAGGGTGGAGAAAGGACGTGCATTCTCGCATGCCGTGGCGTACGGGCAAAGGCGCTTGGTCTGCTAATTCCCCTAACTCCTTTATATTTCTGAACTTTTTTGAAAAAACAGTTGACGACTTTCAGGGTCGTCTATAACATTCGTCGCACTTGTCGGGCACAGCCTAGCACTGGTTAAGAAGGTAGAGCGAAGTTGTTGTCCAGCTTGGTGATACTGAAAGCACTTAGTTTGTAATCGTCACAGAGTACAGATTAATAAGGCGCCCGTAGCTCAGCTGGATAGAGCATCCGCCTTCTAAGCGGATGGTCGCAGGTTCGAGTCCTGCCGGGTGCGCCATTAGGCAGCTTTGGCACAAGTAAGGCAGCAAAGGCAATATGGTGGGCGTAGCTCAGTTGGTAGAGCACGGGATTGTGACTCCCGTTGTCGAGGGTTCGATCCCCTTCGTCCACCCCATATTTAGAAGGACGCCAGATTAATAATCTGGCGTCTTTGCTTCAAAAGTTTGAAATGCGGATGTGGTGGAATTGGTAGACACACTGGATTTAGGTTCCAGCGCCGCAAGGTGTGAGAGTTCGAGTCTCTCCGTCCGCACCAAATTAGGTTTCGCAATGTATCGCTGTGCGAAACCATTGAGAAAGCCGCCTGTGGCGGCTTTTTTATTGTGCAACAGGGGCTGTATCAGCAACTTGGCGCACAGGTAATGAGTCTTCAGTTCACCGGTTCAACGGGTGGCCTATTGATACATTGCTGGCTTGACTGATCAAGCAAGGCTTGTTGAGTCAGGTGCAACATGCAATATGGTGGGCGTAGCTCAGTTGGTAGAGCACGGGATTGTGACTCCCGTTGTCGAGGGTTCGATCCCCTTCGTCCACCCCATATTTAAAAAAACGCCAGATTAACCATCTGGCGTTTTTGTTTTTGACGTTTAAAAAAGCGGCTGCAGTTCGACCTCGCGTGTTAAGACCGTGTCGTCATAAGGCCTTGATGCTTAAGTCTATTGGCTGCATCCGGGCAGGCATTTTGCTCGTCAGACACTAAAAAGCGCAGAACCTGAAAAGGCATGCGCTTTTTTTTGGTTTAAAAAGTTTAAGCGGTTCAGGGGTGGGTACACGCGGTGTTGGGTGGCGTTTGTCAGGCGCATGTGTGTTCTCTGCTTCTATATAGAAGGCTCTGAACTGGGTCGTGTGTAAAGGTTTGTGTATTTTGAGCGGGTTAAGCAAATCATTGCTTGTGCTTAATAATGTACCGGTCGTTTCTATGTGCGATTTGGGTAGGGTGACTTCTTGAGTTTGACCCACTAGAATGCATGCCCTTGATTATGGGGTCGGAAACGGCCGGCTAATGTCTGTGCAACGAGGAATATCCATGCAAGTTTCTGTTGAAAATACTTCCGCTCTTGAGCGTCGCATGACCATTGGCGTGCCAGCTGAGCGTATTGAGGCTGAAGTCAACAAGCGTCTGCAACAGACTGCCCAAAAGGCCAAAATCCCGGGCTTCCGTCCAGGCAAAGTGCCAATGAGCGTGATCCGTCAGCGCTACGAAGCTGATGCGCGTCAAGAAGCTCTGGGCAACGTGATCCAGGCTTCCTTCTACGAAGCAGTGGTTGAGCAGAAGCTGAACCCGGCTGGCGCACCGTCGGTTGAGCCTAAAGTCTTCGAGAAAGGCAAAGATCTGGAATACATCGCGACATTCGAAGTGTTCCCTGAATTCGAAGTGACGGGTCTGGACACCATCGCCGTCGAGCGCCTGAGCGCCGAAGTGGCTGAAGCTGACCTGGACAAAATGCTGGACGTGCTGCGCAAGCAGAACACCCGCTTTGAAGTAACTGAGCGTGCTGCTCAGAACGAAGACCAACTGAACATCGATTTCGTTGGCAAGGTTGATGGCGAAGTATTCGCTGGCGGTTCCGCCAAGGGTACTCAGCTGGTTCTGGGTTCGGGCCGTATGATCCCTGGCTTTGAAGAAGGTCTGGTTGGCGCTAAAGCAGGCGAAGAACGCGTTCTGACCCTGACTTTCCCAGAGGACTACCAGAACCTGGACCTGGCAGGCAAAACTGCTGAGTTCACCGTGACCGTGAACACTGTTTCTGAGCCTAAGCTGCCAGAACTGAACGAAGAATTCTTCGCTCAATTCGGTATCAAAGAAACCGGTATCGAAGGTTTCCGCACCGAAGTTCGCAAGAACATGGAGCGTGAGCTGCGTCAGGCGATCAAATCCAAAGTTAAAAATCAGGTAATGGACGGCCTGCTGGCTGCCAACCCGATTGAAGTGCCAAAAGCACTGCTGTCCAACGAAGTTGATCGTCTGCGCGTGCAGGCTGTTCAGCAATTCGGTGGCAACATCAAGCCTGACCAACTGCCTGCTGAGCTGTTCGAAGAACAAGCCAAGCGCCGCGTTGTACTGGGTCTGATCGTTGCTGAAGTGGTTAAGCAGTTCGATCTGAAGCCTGACGAAGATCGTGTTCGCGACATGATTCAGGAAATGGCTTCCGCTTACCAGGAGCCAGAGCAGGTTGTAGCGTGGTACTACAAAAATGATCAGCAATTGAACGAGGTTCGTTCTGTTGTGCTGGAAGAACAAGTTGTGGATACTGTTCTGCAGAAGGCTAAGGTGACCGATAAAGCGGTCTCTTACGAAGAAGCTGTCAAGCCGGTGGAAGCTCCACAAGCCGACTGATTTGTGATTCGTTAGAAAACACAACCATAAGCCAGCCTCGAGCTGGCTTATGCGTATTCCAGACAAGACTTTTTGGGAGTGACTGCCGGACATGTCCCGCAATTCTTATATTCAGCAGAACTCTGACATTCAGGCCGCAGGCGGCCTGGTCCCGATGGTTGTTGAGCAATCTGCTCGTGGCGAACGCGCCTACGACATCTATTCGCGCCTTCTGAAGGAGCGGATCATCTTCCTGGTAGGCCCTGTCGAAGACTACATGGCCAACCTGGTAGCTGCGCAGTTGCTTTTCCTTGAAGCCGAAAACCCGGACAAGGACATCCATCTGTACATCAACTCCCCAGGCGGCTCGGTGACTGCAGGCATGTCGATCTACGACACCATGCAGTTCATCAAGCCAGACGTGTCGACTATCTGCATTGGTCAGGCCTGCAGCATGGGTGCTTTCCTGCTGGCTGGTGGCGCACCGGGCAAGCGTCACTGCCTGCCTAACTCGCGCATGATGATTCACCAGCCACTGGGCGGTTTCCAGGGCCAGGCGTCGGATATCGACATCCATGCCAAAGAAATCCTCAACATCCGTCATCGCTTGAACTCGTTGCTGGCCCATCACACCGGTCAGTCGCTGGAAACCATCGAGCGTGACACAGAGCGTGACAATTTCATGAGCGCTGAGCGTGCAGCCGAATACGGTTTGATCGACTCTGTGTTCAGCAAGCGTCAAATGCCCGCTTAAGCAGCCCAAATGTAGGTGGTTGGATTAACCGACCACCTGCGGGCTTGAAAAAGCCCGCAGTTGCCTTCATCTTGTGTTGCAAGCCTATCGGATTTGGATCGATCGAATGACTGACACCCGCAACGGCGAGGACAACGGCAAATTGCTCTATTGCTCCTTCTGTGGCAAAAGCCAGCATGAAGTGCGCAAATTGATTGCCGGCCCCTCGGTGTTTATCTGCGACGAATGCGTCGACTTGTGCAACGACATCATCCGTGAGGAGGTGCAGGAAGCCCAAGCCGAAAGCAGCGCGCATAAATTACCTTCGCCAAAAGAAATCAGCGGCATCCTTGATCAATACGTGATTGGTCAGGAACGTGCCAAAAAGGTTTTGGCTGTAGCGGTTTACAACCACTACAAGCGCCTGAACCAGCGTGACAAAAAGAACGACGACGTCGAACTCGGCAAGAGCAACATCCTGCTGATCGGACCTACCGGCTCGGGTAAAACCCTGCTGGCCGAAACCTTGGCTCGTCTGCTGAACGTACCTTTCACCATCGCTGATGCCACCACCCTGACCGAAGCCGGTTATGTAGGTGAAGATGTTGAGAACATCATTCAGAAGTTGCTGCAGAAATGCGATTACGACGTAGAAAAAGCCCAAATGGGTATCGTCTACATTGATGAAATCGACAAGATTTCGCGCAAATCTGACAACCCTTCGATTACCCGTGATGTTTCCGGCGAAGGTGTGCAGCAAGCGTTGCTGAAACTGATCGAAGGCACCGTGGCTTCCGTACCGCCTCAAGGTGGTCGCAAGCACCCGCAGCAAGAGTTCTTGCAGGTTGATACCCGCAACATTCTGTTTATCTGCGGCGGCGCATTCTCGGGCCTTGAAAAGGTTGTGCAGGCGCGCTCGACTCGCGGCGGCATCGGCTTCAGTGCCGAAGTTCGCAGCAAGGAAGAGGGCAAGAAAGTTGGCGAATCGCTGCGTGAAGTCGAACCTGACGATCTGGTCAAGTTCGGTCTGATCCCGGAATTTGTCGGCCGTTTACCTGTTCTGGCTACTCTGGACGAACTGGATGAAGCAGCACTGATCCAGATTCTGACTGAGCCCAAGAACGCGCTGACCAAGCAATACGGCAAGCTGTTCGAGATGGAAGGCGTTGACCTTGAGTTCCGTGCAGACGCACTGAAAGCAGTGGCCAAGCGCGCCCTTGAGCGCAAGACCGGTGCTCGTGGTCTGCGTTCGATTCTCGAAAGCGTACTGCTCGATACCATGTATGAAATCCCCTCGCAGTCTGAGGTGAGTAAAGTGGTGATCGACGAAAGCGTTATAGAAGGTAAGTCCCAACCGTTGTTTATTTACGAAAGCAACGAAGTGGCTGCCAAGGCTGCACCTGACGCGTAAATGTATTGCTGCGTATGACATATTGCGTGTTAAAGAAGGGGCCTTCGGGCCCCTTTGTTTTTCCTGTCGCTCAGTGCTTGTTTTTTTTCGAGACAGCCCCCATCTTGGCTTCAAGCTTACTTCCACCTGATTACGGCCTTATGGCCGCCGTAGAGGCGAAATCATGAAGACAACCATCGAATTGCCTCTCCTGCCATTGCGCGATGTTGTTGTTTATCCGCACATGGTTATCCCACTGTTCGTGGGACGTGAGAAATCAATCGAGGCCCTTGAGGCTGCGATGACGGGCGACAAGCAGATTCTGCTGTTGGCTCAGAAAAATCCTGCAGACGATGATCCGGGCGAAGACGCGCTCTATCGTGTAGGTACGATTGCAACTGTCCTGCAACTGCTCAAGCTGCCGGACGGTACCGTTAAAGTACTGGTTGAGGGCGAGCAGCGTGGCGCTGTGGAGCACTTCGGCCAGGCAGATGGCTACCTCAGTGCCGAAGTCTCGCTGATTGACGAAGTGGCCGTAGCAGAGCGTGAGTCCGAAGTCTTCGTACGCAGCTTGCTCTCGCAATTCGAACAGTACGTACAACTGGGTAAAAAAGTCCCGGCTGAGGTGCTGTCTTCGCTCAACAGCATTGATGAGCCGAGCCGTCTGGTAGACACCATGTCTGCCCACATGGCCCTCAAAATCGAGCAAAAGCAGGAAATCCTCGAAATCATCAACCTGCAAGACCGGGTTGAGCATGTGCTGGCGTTGCTGGATGCCGAGATCGACTTGCTGCAAGTTGAAAAGCGCATTCGTGGCCGTGTCAAAAAGCAGATGGAGCGCAGCCAGCGCGAGTACTACCTGAATGAGCAAATGAAAGCCATTCAGAAAGAGCTGGGTGACGGTGACGAAGGTCACAATGAAATCGAAGAGCTGAAAAAACGCATTGATGAAGCGGGCTTGCCCAAAGATGCGATGACCAAGGCCCAGGCTGAGCTGAACAAGCTCAAGCAAATGTCGCCAATGTCGGCAGAAGCGACCGTCGTGCGCTCTTACATCGACTGGCTGGTGCAGGTGCCTTGGAAGGCTCAAAGCAAGGTGCGTCTGGATCTCAAACGCGCTGAAGACATTCTGGATGCCGACCACTACGGCCTGGAAGAAGTCAAAGAGCGGATCCTCGAATACCTCGCCGTGCAAAAGCGCGTGAAGAAAATTCGCGGTCCTGTGCTGTGCCTGGTAGGGCCGCCTGGCGTGGGTAAAACCTCGCTGGCAGAGTCCATTGCCCACGCGACAAACCGCAAGTTTGTACGTATGGCCTTGGGTGGCGTGCGTGATGAAGCTGAAATCCGTGGTCACCGCCGGACTTACATCGGTTCCATGCCGGGCCGATTGATTCAAAAAATGACCAAGGTTGGGGTGCGCAACCCGCTGTTCCTGCTCGATGAAATCGACAAAATGGGCAGTGACATGCGTGGCGACCCGGCGTCGGCCCTGCTTGAGGTGCTGGACCCGGAGCAAAACCACAACTTCAACGACCATTACCTTGAGGTTGATTACGACCTGTCCGACGTCATGTTCCTGTGCACCTCGAACTCCATGAACATCCCGCCAGCCTTGCTGGACCGGATGGAAGTGATTCGTCTGCCGGGCTACACCGAAGACGAAAAGATCAACATCGCGGTCAAATACCTCGCTCCGAAACAAATTGAAGCGAATGGTTTGAAGAAAGGCGAGCTGGCTTTCGATAACGCGGCCATCCGCGACATCATCCGTTATTACACCCGTGAAGCCGGTGTGCGGGGCCTTGAGCGTCAAATTGCGAAGATCTGCCGCAAGGCCGTGAAGGAACATGCGCTGGAAAAACGCTTTGCCGTCACCGTGACGCCGGAGCTGTTGGAGCACTTCCTCGGTGTAAGAAAATTCAGCTATGGCTTGGCAGAACAGGAAGATCAAATCGGTCAAGTGACGGGCCTGGCCTGGACGCAAGTGGGTGGCGAATTGCTCACCATTGAGTCGGCTGTCGTGCCTGGCAAAGGCCAGTTGATCAAGACCGGTTCGCTGGGTGATGTGATGGTTGAGTCCATTACCGCAGCGTTGACGGTGGTTCGCAGCCGCGCCAAGAGCCTCGGTATCCCATTGGATTTCCACGAGAAACGCGACATCCACATACACATGCCCGAAGGCGCTACGCCTAAAGATGGCCCTAGCGCAGGTGTAGGAATGTGCACTGCATTGGTGTCGGCGCTTACGCTGATTCCTGTGCGAGCTGATGTTGCAATGACCGGTGAAATTACTCTGCGTGGTCAGGTACTGGCCATCGGCGGTCTTAAAGAAAAACTCCTGGCAGCCCATCGCGGTGGAATCAAAACGGTCATTATTCCTGAAGAGAATGTCCGTGATCTGAAGGAAATTCCTGACAACATCAAGCAGGATCTTCAGATTAAACCGGTTAAATGGATTGACGAGGTCCTGCAAATTGCGCTGCAATACGCCCCGGAGCCCTTGCCAGATGTGGCTCCTGAGATTGTTGCCAAGGATGAGAAGCGCGAGTCTGACTCTAAGGAAAGAATTAGCACGCATTAATACGAATTTGCCTGAGGGGCTTTCTTGACGCTGTATAGAGCCCTTGTTATAAAGCGGCTCTATAAGTGTCCGTAATACTCAGGCAAACGTTTAGCTTTACCAAAAAACTTTAGAAACATACTCAGACAGATATAAGGGGACTTAGAGTGAACAAGTCGGAACTGATTGATGCTATCGCTGCATCTGCTGATATCCCGAAAGCTGCAGCTGGCCGTGCGCTGGACGCAGTAATCGAATCCGTCACTGGCGCTCTTAAGGCCGGCGACTCTGTGGTACTGGTTGGTTTCGGTACTTTCTCTGTGACCGATCGCCCTGCTCGCACAGGTCGTAACCCACAGACTGGTAAAACGCTGGAAATTCCTGCCGCTAAAAAACCAGGCTTCAAAGCCGGTAAAGCGCTGAAAGAAGCGGTTAACTAAGTTTCTGTAACACTTTTTACCCAACCGGGTCAGGCGCACGCCAGGCTTGGCAGCGGAGCGGTAGTACCGTCGATGGTTATGTTGACGTGTTACGCCGAGGGTCGCGGGTTCGAGCCCGGTCCGCTCCGCCAGTTACGAGAAGGCGCATCCTCGGATGCGCCTTTCTTCTATCCGGACTCTACCCACGCTCCACGGTTGCTCATTGTGCAAGACCGTTTCTGGGGGAAGCATGCTGCAAAATATCAGGGACAATTCACAAGGCTGGATTGCCAAGACCATCATCGGTGTCATCGTCGCGTTGATGGCGTTGACCGGTTTCGATGCGATTTTTCAAGCCACCTCTCACAGCAAGGATGCGGCCAAAGTAAACGGTGAAGAAATCACTCAGGTTGAACTCAGCCAAGCTGTCGACATGCAACGTCGTCAGTTGATGCAACAACTGGGCAAGGATTTCGACCCTGCATTGCTGGACGAAAAAATGCTGCACGATGCAGCCCTCAAAGGGTTGATTGACCGCAAGCTGTTGCTGCAAGGCGCCAACCAGGCCAAGTTCTCCTTCTCGGAAGCGGCTTTGGACCAGGTAATCCTGCAAACACCAGAGTTCCAGGACAATGGCCAGTTCAGCCCTGAACGTTTCGACCAGGTGATTCGTCAACTGGGTTACGGCCGACTGCAATTTCGCGAAATGCTAGGTCAGGAAATGCTGATTGGTCAGTTGCGTGCCGGTTTGGCAGGCAGTGGTTTCGTGACCGACGAAGAAGTGAACGCGTTTGCCCGTCTTGAGAAGCAAACCCGTGATTTCGCCACCCTGAACATCAAGGCTGATCCAGCTGCGGTGAAGGTCAGCGATGACGAGGTTAAGGCTTACTACGACGAGCACGCCAAAGAGTTCATGACCCCTGATCAGGTGGTGATTGATTACATCGAATTGAAGAAGTCCGCCTTCTTCGACCAGGTGGCAGTCAAAGATGAGGAGCTGCAAGCCCTTTATCAGAAAGAAATCGCCAACCTGGCTGAACAGCGCCGCGCTGCGCACATCCTGATTGAAGTCAACGACAAGGTCAGCGACGCGCAAGCCAAAGCCAAAATTGAAGACATTCAACAGCGCTTGGCAAAAGGCGAAAGCTTCGAAGCACTGGCCAAAGAGTTCTCCCAAGACCCAGGTTCGGCTGCCAACGGCGGTGACCTTGGCTTTGCAGGCCCGGGTGTCTACGACCCAACCTTTGAGACGGCTGTCTATGCGTTGAAAAAAGATCAGGTATCGGAGCCGGTGCGTACCAGTTTTGGTTACCACTTGATAAAGCTGTTGGGCGTTGAGGCACCAGAAGTGCCGAGCTTTGCCAGCTTGAAAGACAAACTGACCCGTGATCTTAAAACCCAGCAGGTTGAGCGCCGCTTCGTCGATGCAACCAAGCAGTTGGAAGACTCGGCTTTCGAAGCATCCGATCTGGCCCAACCGGCGCAAGAGCTGAACCTGACCGTTCACACCTCGGCACCGTTTGGTCGTGAGGGTGGCGAAGGCATCGCTGCCAACCGCGCTGTGGTTCAAGCCGCATTCAGCACCGAAGTGATGGATGAAGGCGCGAACAGCACCGCACTTGAGCTTGACCCTGAGACCGTTGTGGTTCTGCGTGTCAAAGAGCACCGTAAGCCAGAGCAACTGCCTCTGGAAGCCGTTGCCTCGAGCATTCATGCACACCTGGTCAAAGAGCAGGCGGCTGGCGCTGCTAAAGCCAAGGCTGAAGGCACCATCAAAGATCTGCGCGATGGCAAGCTGGCGTTGAACCAGCCGGTTGCCGGCCAGTCGTGGAAAGTTGATGAAGCCGTCACCCGTGGTCAGGACGGTATTGATCCTGTCGTGCTGCAAGCGGTCTTCCGCATGCCTAAGCCGGCAGCCAAGGACAAGCCGACCTTTAGCACTGTTAGCCTGGCTGATGGCACCGTGGTCGTGCTACGCCTCAATGGCGTAAACGATGATGCGAAGCCAACCGACGAAGAGAAAGCTTCTTACCGTCGCTTCCTGGCGTCGCGTTCGGGTCAGCAAGACTTTGCTGCCTACCGCAAGCAGTTGGAAAACGAAGCCAAGGTTGAGCGCTACTAAGCTCTCAGCTTCGCTTCACTAAAAATGGCCGCTCACTGAGCGGCCATTTTTTTTGCGGTCCAAACGCTGACAAAAACCTTTATTTGATCAGGTCCATCACAAAGCTGAGCAGGGCGCGAGTCTTGGCCGGGACGTGATGGCGCGACGGGTAGTAGGCGTAGAGCGGGAATCGCTGGTCCGACCATTCGGGGAACAATTGCACCAACTGATTTGATGAGGTGTATTGCTCGATCCCCAGTTCGAATAGCTGGGCAATGCCCAGGCCTGCCAGGCAGGCGCTGTAGACCGTTCCTGGGTCATTGACCGTGAGTTGCCCCTGGGGCTTCACGGTCAATTGTTTACGCTGTTGGTGAAACTCCCAGGCAAACGGTTTTCCCGTCACAGGCTCCCGGAAAAGAATGCAGCGGTGAGGCGTGTTCTCCAGTTCACGTGGATCTGTCGGATGCCCAAAACGCTCTAAGTAGGCCGGGGATGCCATGGCCAAAACCCGAGTGTCGAACAGTTTTCGGGCGACAAGCGACGATGGGAGAGGGTGCCCAAAGCGCAGTGCCAGATCAAAACCATCTGCCACCAGATCTCCCAGATCCTCCTTGCTGCGCATGTCCAGTTCCAAGTCCGGATAGCTGTCCAGAAAAGGCCCCAGTCGCGGCCCAAGGATGAAGCGTGCGAATAGCGGGTCGACATTAATGCGCAGGCGGCCCTGGACCATTTGTGCGTCACCGGCGGCACTGCTGGTGACCTCGGCCAGAGCGCCGATCAAAGGCATCACCTGCTCGTAAAAATGACGGCCTTCTTCGGTCAGCCTGACTGATCGTGTGGTGCGCTCGAAAATCCGGATCCCCAATCGGGTTTCCAGTCGGGCGACGGCTCTGCTGACACCGGACTGGGACATGTCCAGCATGTGGGCTGCGCCGCCAAAACTTCGTGTGTCGACCACTGCGGCCATGACATCCACGCCTTCAAGCAGTTGGGGGCTGAACGCTCGCATTAATGACTCCGGGGCATGGATATTGTGACTCTCATGCTATCGCACTTCTGCGAAGTAAATCCCACACTGGCTCTCGCTCAGCACACCACATTCATCGGGTGTGTTGGCCTTTCCCATCGCCATTCATTCGGGATGAAATGATGCAATCGATAGTTACAGATTCAAGCCCTGATCCTTCAGCGTCGCAACACCACGGGATGAAGGTCTCTAAAGGGCGAAGTGCAAGCGCTGTGCTCGCTTTAAGCCTGGGTTGCTTTTCTTTTGTCAGCACAGAACTCATGCCGGTCGGTGTTCTACCGGCACTGGCCCAAGGGCTGCACGTCTCGCTGGGCGTTGCAGGCTACCTGGTCACGATCTTTGCTTTCATGGTGGCCCTCACTGCCGCACCTCTTACCAGCCTGTTGGGGCACATCAACCGTAAAACCCTGATGTCTGGCCTTCTGGCCGTATGTTGCATCGGTAATCTGATTACCTTTCTGACCTCGGGTTATTTCGTTGTGTTCATCGGCCGAATTCTGGTTGCCGCTGCCATTGGTGTGTTCTGGTCGACCGCGGTTGTCACCGCCGTGCACCTGGTTGCTGCCCGCAATGCGGTGCGTGCGACGTCTATCGTGTTCGGCGGCGTTTCGCTGGCCGCCGTACTCGGCGTTCCTGCGGGGTCCATGTTGGGCGATCTCTATGGGTGGCGCGCGGTATTCGCGGCACTCTCTGTCCTGAGCCTGATCGTGTTCATGCTGATTGTCTGGTCTGTCCCGGCTGTGCGTATTTCTCGAACGGCCAAACGCGGGGCCATGTCGTCTGTGCTCAAGAGTCGCTCTCTGCTGGCGATTTTTGGGATCACCGCCTTCGTCGTGACCGGTAACTTTCTGGCTTACACCTACATTGCACCGTACCTCGAGCAGGTTGCCAGGCAGAGTGCCGCGCAGATCAGCTTGCTCCTGCTGGTTTACGGCGCTGCTGGCGTGGTCACCAACTTTGCCATCGGGCCTTTTGCTGCACGAGCGCCACGGGCCAGTCTGGGAGTAGTGACGGTGCTGCTTGGCGTGAGCCTGGCAAGCCTGAATACCGCTGCGCTTAGCCACACCGCGGTCATTGTCACGCTTGCGGCCTGGGGCGCGGCCTACGGTGCACTTCCCGTCTTGCTGCAGACCTTGGTGTTTAAAGAGGCATCCAAAATCGAAGGCGGTGCAGACGCGGCCACCTCTATCAACGTCTCTGTATTCAATGCCGCTATCGGGTTGGGCTCTCTGGTTGGGGGGCTGTTGATCAATCTGGCCGGCCCGTTGCCCATACCGTTTGTATCGGCAGCTTTCGCGTTGGCCGGGCTTGCGGTGCTGTTTGTCAGCCGCGAGCGCAAAGCCCGCAGGTCTTGATGCTATTTGTTTTCTCTACACACTTATCAAGCAGGTTGTTAAAGCATGAGCAACATTACAGTACTGGGCCTGGGGGCGATGGGGTCGCGGATGGCAGCTCGACTGATCACCGCCGGGCATAAGGTCACGGTCTGGAACCGCACGGGCCGGGCTGCGCAACCGTTGGTTGACTTGGGCGCCACCCTGGCAGCGTCGCCAAGGGACGCCAGCCAAGGCGCTGAGTTTGTAATCGCCATGCTGCGTGACGATGAAGTGTCGCGTTTCGTATGGCTGGATCCGGAGTGTGGGGCGCTCGCGGGTATGTCACCCGACACTGTCGCAATCGAGAGTTCAACCCTGACGTCGGGCTGGATACAGATGCTGGGTGCGCAGATGCAGCATCAACGGGTATCGCTGCTGGAGGCGCCGGTCTCCGGATCCCGGTTGCAGGCCGATACAGGGCAGTTGACCTACTTGATCGGCGGGGACGTACAGGTGCTTGAGCGTTGTCGTCCTGTGCTGGCTGCGTTGGGTTCTGGTATCCACCATACCGGTGCATTGGGGCATGGGGCGCTCACTAAGCTCGCAACCAATGCCTTGTTAGGCATACAGGTGACCGGTTTGGCTGAGATCATCGGCATGCTTAAGCGCAGTGGCGCCGATGCTTCGCAAGTGTTGGCGGCGATGGCAGGCACTTCTGTCTGGGCGCCGGTTGCCACTTACCTTGCCAGTACGATGCTGGCAGAGAACTTCGCCCCGCAGTTTCCCGTAGAGCTCATCGAGAAAGACTTCGGGTACGTATTGAGTGAAGCCGGTATTTCCAGGGATGCACCGACCATCGCTGCGGCACATGGGGTGTTTCTGCAGGCAATGGCACAAGGGCTAGGTGCAGAGAACATGACCAGCGTCGTGCGGCTATTTACCGCGCAGCATGCGCCTGGTGAGGCTGATAGCTGACGCGGGCTGTGAGCCCAAATAAAAAACGCCCGGTGCAGACTCTGCACCGGGCGTTTTTATTGGCGGTTGCGCCGAAGCAATTACTCTTCGAGGCTGCCCATAGCGGTGGTGTTGAAGCCGCCGTCTACGTACATGATTTCGCCGCTGATGCCCGAGGCCAGGTCGGAACACAGGAAGGCACCGGCGTTGCCGACTTCTTCGATGGTTACGTTACGGCGCAGCGGGGTTTGAGCTTCGTTGGCTGCCAGCATTTTGCGGAAGTTCTTGATGCCCGAAGCGGCCAGGGTGCGGATCGGACCGGCTGACACGCAGTTAACGCGAGTGCCTTCTGGGCCCAGGCTGCCTGCCAGGTAACGTACACCGGCTTCCAGGCTGGCTTTGGCCATGCCCATCACGTTGTAGTTAGGCATGGTGCGCTCGGCACCCAGGTAGGACAGGGTCAGCAGGCTGCCATTGCGGCCTTTCATCAGTGGGCGACCGGCTTTGGCCAGGGCCACGAAGCTGTAGGCGCTGATGTCGTGAGCGATGCGGAAGCCTTCACGGGTGGTGGCGTCGGTGAAGTCGCCGTCCAGTTGGTCGCCAGGGGCGAAACCTACGGAGTGGACGATGCAGTCCAGGCCGTCCCACTTCTTGCTCAGGTCTTCGAAAACCTTGGCGATTTCTTCATCGCTGGCAACGTCGCAAGGGAAGCACAGTTCCGGGCCAGAGCCCCAGCCTGCGGCGAACTCTTCAACGCGGCCTTTAAGCTTTTCGTTCTGATAAGTGAAGGCAAGTTCAGCGCCTTCACGGTGCATGGCGGCAGCAATGCCAGAAGCGATGGACAATTTGCTGGCGACACCGACGATCAGGACGCGCTTACCGGCGAGAAAACCCATGTGTTGTTCCTCTATCAGGTTAATCGACAGCCACTGGTGCCAAAAAGGCGGCTTCCAGCAGCTGTTGTGTATATGGATGTTGCGGTGAGGCAAAGATACTTTGCGCATCACCCTGTTCGACCACTTGGCCATGCTTGACCACCATCAGTTGGTGGCTCAGCGCTTTGACTACCGCCAGGTCATGGCTGATAAACAAATATGTCAGGTTGTACTTGGT
The DNA here is from genome assembly GCF_029959305.1 of Pseudomonas sp. PS01297. Classification (NCBI taxonomy): domain Bacteria; kingdom Pseudomonadati; phylum Pseudomonadota; class Gammaproteobacteria; order Pseudomonadales; family Pseudomonadaceae; genus Pseudomonas; species Pseudomonas sp. PS01297. Next base: position 30,283 of record NZ_JASCPQ010000035.1, on the reverse strand, counting down.
TTGCAGCGAGCGTAACAACTCGACTACCTGGCGTTGTACTGTGCGGTCCAACGCGGAGGTTGGCTCGTCCAGCAGAATCAACGCCGGTTTTAATACCAGTGCCCGGGCAATGGCGATTCGTTGCCGTTGCCCGCCAGAAAACTCGTGAGGGTAGCGGTGCCGGGTTTCCGGATCCAGACCTACTTCTCGCAAGGCTTCAATAATTGCCTTTTCCTGCTCTTCAGGTGTGCCCATACGGTGAATGCGCAAACCTTCACCGACGATCTCGCTGACGCTCATGCGTGGGCTGAGACTGCCAAACGGGTCCTGAAATACCACCTGCATTTCTCTGCGCAGGGGTCTTACTTCCTGGCGTGACATGCAGTCTAACCGTTTGCCTTCAAAACGGATCAATCCTTCGCTGCCAATCAGGCGCAAAATCGCCAGGCCCAGCGTCGATTTTCCTGATCCGCTTTCTCCCACAATCCCCAGGGTCTGCCCTTGAGGCAGGCTGAAGTTAATCCCGTCGACCGCTTTGACGTAATCCACGGTTTTGCGTAACAAGCCTTTTTTGATCGGGAACCACACTTTGAGGTCCTCGACTTCCAGCAACGGCGCCCCGGCAAGCGTGCCAGCCGGGCCTCCGCTGGGCTCTGCGCTGAGCAGTTCCCGGGTGTACGGATGCTGTGGTGAACGAAACAATTGCTCACACGATGCTTGTTCGACGATGCAACCGCGCTGCATGACACATACTCTGTGCGCAATTCGTCGAACCAGGTTCAAATCGTGACTGATCAGTAACAGCGACATGCCCAGACGCGCCTGCAATTCCTTGAGCAATTCGAGGATTTTCAGCTGAACGGTGACGTCCAGTGCGGTGGTGGGTTCGTCGGCAATCAACAGTTCGGGTTCATTGGCCAAGGCCATGGCGATCATGACACGCTGGCGCTGGCCACCTGATAGCTCGTGCGGTAGCGCTTTAAGGCGTTTGTGCGGCTCAGGGATGCCCACCAGCTCAAGCAGCTCCAGCGTGCGCAGGGTGGCCTCTTTGCCGGTCAGGCCTTTGTGAATGCCCAGCACTTCATTGATTTGTTTTTCAATGCTGTGCAGCGGGTTCAGCGAGGTCATGGGCTCCTGAAAAATCATGGCAATGCGGTTGCCGCGAATATGCCGCAGCTTTTTCTCATCCAGATGCAGCAGGTCTTGCCCGGCATACTCAATGCTGCCGTGTGGATGGCGCGCCATGGGGTAGGGCAGCAGCCGCAGAATGGAGTGCGCGGTCACCGATTTGCCGGAGCCGCTTTCGCCAACCAGTGCCAGGGTTTCGCCGCGTTTGATATCGAAATTGATGCCTTGCACAACACGGTGTGATTGCTCGCCGGTGACAAACTCAACGGCGAGATCACGCACTTCGATCAGAATGTCCTGCGTCATCTTATTTCCTCGGATCGAAGGCATCGCGAGCGGACTCGCCGATAAACACCAGCAGGCTCAGCATGATGGCCAGCACCGCAAAGGCGCTGATGCCCAGCCACGGCGCTTGCAGGTTGGATTTGCCCTGCGCGACCAGTTCGCCCAACGACGGCGCCCCCGGCGGCAAGCCAAAGCCCAGGAAGTCCAGCGCGGTGAGCGTGCCAATGGCGCCGGTCAAAATAAACGGCATAAAGGTCATGGTCGAAACCATGGCGTTGGGCAGGATGTGCCGGTACATGATGGCCATGTCCTGCATGCCGAGTGCGCGAGCCGCTCGAACATATTCCAGGTTGCGACCGCGCAAAAATTCGGCGCGCACGACATCCACCAGGCTCATCCATGAGAACAGCAGCATGATCCCCAGCAGCCACCAGAAGTTGGGCTGAACAAAACTGGCCAGAATTATCAGCAGGTACAGCACCGGTAGCCCGGACCAGATCTCCAGAAACCGCTGGCCTGCCAGATCGACCCAACCGCCATAGAAGCCCTGAAGCGCACCTGCGATAACGCCGATGATCGAGCTCAAAATGGTCAACGTCAGGGCGAACAGCACTGAAATCCTGAAGCCATAGATCACCCGTGCCAGCACATCGCGCCCCTGGTCGTCGGTGCCCAGCCAGTTTTCCAGAGACGGCGGAGCGGGGGCGGGCACTTTCAGGTCGTAGTTAATGCTCTGATAGCTGTAGGGGATCGGTGGCCACACCACCAGGGCGTCTTTCTTGGCTAAAAGTTCGCGGATGTATGGGCTTTTGTAGTTGGCCTCGAGCGGGAATTCACCGCCGAAGTCGGTTTCCGGGTAGCGCTTGAGTGCCGGGAAATACCATTCGCCGTCGTAGTGAACCACCAGTGGTTTGTCGTTGGCGATCAGTTCAGCGCCCAGGCTCAGCCCAAACAGCACGATAAACAGCCACAGAGACCACCAGCCACGCTTGTTGGCTTTGAAACGTTCGAAACGTCGTCGATTGAGAGGGGACAGTTTCATCTCAATGCTCCCGGCTTTCAAAGTCGATGCGCGGATCAACCAGGGTGTATGAGAGATCGCCGATCAGTTTCACCACCAGCCCGACCAGCGTGAAGATAAACAGGGTGCCAAACACCACCGGGTAATCGCGATTGATCGCGGCTTCGAAGCTCATCAGCCCGAGGCCGTCCAGCGAGAAGATCACTTCAACCAGCAATGAGCCGGTAAAGAAGATGCCGATAAAGGCCGACGGGAAGCCGGCAATCACCAGCAGCATGGCGTTGCGAAACACGTGCCCGTAGAGCACGCGGTGATTGGTCAAGCCCTTGGCCTTGGCCGTGACCACGTATTGTTTGTTGATCTCATCCAGAAAGCTGTTTTTGGTCAGCAAGGTCATGGTGGCAAAGTTGCCGATGACCAGCGCGGTGATGGGCAGCGCCAAGTGCCAGAAATAGTCGAGGATCTTGCCGCCCAAACTGAGCTCGTCGAAGTTGTTGGAGGTCAGCCCGCGCAACGGGAACCAGTCCAGATAACTGCCCCCGGCGAACACCACGATCAGCAGGATGGCAAACAAAAAGGCCGGAATCGCGTAACCGACAATGATTGCCGAGCTGGTCCAGACGTCAAAGTGGCTGCCATGTCGCGTGGCCTTGGCGATGCCCAGCGGGATCGAGACCAGGTACATGATCAGCGTGCTCCACAACCCCAGCGAAATGGACACCGGCATTTTTTCTTTGATCAGGTCGATGACCTTGGCATCCCGGAAAAAACTCTCACCGAAATCCAGATGGGCGTAGTTCTTGATCATGATCCACAGGCGTTCAGGCGCTGACTTGTCGAAACCGTACATCTTCTCGATTTCTTCAATCAGCGCCGGGTCCAGGCCTTGCGCGCCCCGGTAGCTGGAGCCAGCCACCGAGACTTCCGAACCGCCTCCGGCGATACGGCTGGTTGCTCCGTCGAAGCCTTCAAGCTTGGCGATCATCTGGTCAACCGGGCCGCCGGGGGCGGCCTGAATAATGACGAAGTTAATCAGCAGAATGCCGAACAGCGTCGGAATAATTAGCAGCAGTCGCCTGAATATATACGCCAGCATTTACGGCTCCAGGCTTTCGCTTGTGGGTTTGGTAGGGGTGACGGGCGCTGAATCAGGTTTTGCCCACCACGTCTCGGTGCCGATGTCGTACAGCGGGGTCACCGCCGGGTGGCCAATGTTATGCGAGTACGCGACGCGCCAGGTTTTGATGTGCCAGTTGGGGATGACGTAGTAGCCCCATTGCAACACGCGGTCCAGCGCCCGGGCGTGGTTGATCAGGCTTTGCCGGGAATCGGAATGGATCAGGTCTTCGGTCAGTTGATCGATGGCCGGATCTTTAAGGCCAATAAAATTACGGCTGCCGGGTTTGTCGTAGCTCTGCGATTCCCAGTATTCACGCTGCTCACTGCCCGGCGAGTTGGACTGCGGGAAGCTGCCGACAATCATGTCGAAGTCCCGTGAACGCAGGCGATTGAGGTATTGCGAGGTGTCGACCCGACGAATTTGCAGGTCGATACCCAAGTCGCTGAGGTTGCGTTTGTAAGGCAGCAGAATGCGCTCGAATTCCGATTGCGCCAGCAAGAACTCAATTTTTACCGGCTTGCCTTGGGCGTCGACCATCTTGTCATCGACGATACGCCAGCCAGCGTCTTGCAGCAGTTGATAGGCGCGGCGCTGTTGGTCGCGAATCATGCCGCTGGCGTCGGTGACGTTGGGTTTGAAGATCTCGGTGAAGACCTTGTCCGGTATCTGGCCGCGCAAGGGTTCTAAAATAGCCAGCTCTTCTGCGCTCGGAAGCTCCTTGGCGGCCATTTCCGAGTTCTCAAAATAACTGCCAGTGCGTGAATAGGCGCCGCTGAACAATTGCTTGTTGGCCCATTCGAAGTCAAACAACAGGCTCAGTGCCTCGCGCACCCGTACATCCTGAAACATGGGTTTGCGCAGGTTGAAGATAAAGCCTTGCATGCCGGTCGGGTTATGGTTACGAATTTCTTCTTTTTTCAAGCGGCCCTGGGTGAAGGCTGGCGCGTTGTAGGCACTCGCCCAGTTCTTGGCGCTGATCTCGAACCAGTAATCAAACTGCCCGGCCTTGAGGGCTTCGAATGCCACGCTGTTGTCGCGGAAGTAGTCCACGGTAATCGCGTCGAAGTTGTACAGGCCCTTGTTGATCGGCAGGTCTTTTCCCCAGTAATCCTTGTTGCGCTCGTAGCGGATGGAACGCCCGGGTTTGATATCCGTGATGGTGTAGGGGCCGCTGCCGACAGGGATTTCAAGGTTGCCTTTACCGAAATCTCGGGTTTCCCACCAATGCTTGGGCAGTACGGGCAGTTGCCCCAGAATCAGCGGCAGTTCGCGGTTTTTGTTGTGCTTGAAGGTGAACTTCACCTGCAACGGGTTCTCGGCAATGGCCTGGTCGACATCGCTGTAATAGCCCTTGTACAGCGGCGAGCCGTTTTTCATCAGGGTGTCGAAGGTAAACACCACGTCTTCGGCGCGGATCGGGTGGCCATCGTTGAACTTGGCTTCGGGGCGCAGGTAAAAACGTACCCAGCTGTTATCCGGCGCCTTTTCCATCTTTTGCGCGATTAAACCGTAGGAGGTAAACGGTTCGTCCAGCGTCTGGCGGGTCAAGGTGTCGAAGGTCATTTCAATCCCTTCGGCCGGTACGCCCTTGTTGATAAACGGGTTGAGGCTGTCAAAGCTGCCGGTGGTTGATTTGCGAAAGGTGCCGCCCTTGGGGGCATCCGGGTTCACGTAATCGACATGCTTGAAGTCAGCCGGGTATTTCGGCGGCTCATCGTAAAGCGTCAATGCATGTTGTGGAGCGGCCAATGCCGCACAGGTCGCACTGGCCAGCAACAGGCCGGCCAGCGGTTTTAGCCAGGTACGCAAAGGCATCATCGGGTTTTCTCCGTAGGCTTGAGCCACCATGCGCTAAGGCCCAGTGTGTAAGGCGGCGTCGTCACAAAGGCGAACCGGTTGCGGTACGCCAGGCGGTGATAATTCAGATACCAGTTGGGAATCATGTAGTGCTGCCAGAGTAAAACGCGATCCAGCGCCCGGCCAGCAGCCAGTTGTTCTTCGCGGTTCTGTGCGGCCAGGAGTTTTTCCAGCAATTGATCGACGACCGGGCTGGCAACCCCTGCATAGTTCTTGCTGCCCTTGACGTTGGCCTGGCTGGAGTGAAAGTACTGCCACTGTTCAAGCCCGGGGCTCAAGGTCTGATCGAGGGTCATCAGGATCATGTCGAAATCGAATTGGTCCAGCCGCTGTTTGTATTGCGCGCGGTCGACAGTGCGCAGCCGCGCTTCGATACCGATGCTGGCGAGGTTCTCGACATAAGGTTGCAAAATGCGTTCGAGGTTCGGATTGACCAGCAATATCTCGAACGTCAGCGGTTTGCCTTCGCTATTGAGCAAGCGTTGCCCGGACAGTTTCCAGCCACCTTGGGCCAACAAGTCCAGGGCGCGGCGCATGGTTTCGCGGGGGATGCCGCGGCCATCGGTTTTCGGCAGGCTGAAGGCCTGGCTGAACAGCTCGGGGGGCAGTTGGCTGCGCCAAGGAGAGAGCATCAGCCATTCATGGCCTTGGGGGATGCCGCTGGCCGAGAACTCGCTGTTGGGGTAGTAGCTTTCGGCCCGTTGATATGAGCCATTGAATAAGGCGCGGTTGGTCCATTCGAAGTCGAACATTTGCCCCAGCGCTTCGCGAACATTAGCTTGCGCGAAAGTGCTGCGGCGGCTGTTCATAAACAGGCCTTGTGTCTGGGTCGGGATCTGATGGGTGATTTCAGCCTTGATCACATCGCCACGGCGTACAGCCGGAAACCGGTAGGCATTGGCCCAGTTCTTGGCCTGGTGTTCGATATAAATGTCGAATTCGCCCGCCTTGAACGCTTCGAAGGCAACGTTGCTGTCACGGTAAAACTCCACTTCGACCCGGTCGAAATTGTATTTACCGCGATTGACCGGCAGGTTGGCGCCCCACCAGTTTTTGACATGTTCAAACACCAACTGCCGGCCTGGTGTCACCTTGGTGATGCGATAAGGCCCGCTGCCCAGCGGTGGCTCGAACGTTGTCGCTTTAAAGTCCCGTTTCGCCCAGTAATGCTGTGGCAAAACCGGCAATTCACCCAGCCGCAGAATCAATAACGGATTGCCCGCACGTTTAAACACAAAACGGATGCGCTTGGGCCCCAAGATGTCGACGCGCTGAACTTCTTGAAGGTTGGTCCGGTATTGAGGATGGCCTTCTTTTAGCAGCAAGTTGTAAGAAAACGCTACGTCGTAAGCAGTGATAGGTTTGCCGTCATGAAAACGCGCTTCGGGTCGCAGGTTAAACACCACCCAACTGCGGTCTTCGTTGTATTCGACTGATTGTGCAATCAAGCCATAACTGGACGTAGGTTCGTCACCGGAAGGGGCATATTGGCCAGTACCGGCCATTAATGTCTCGTTGAGTTCGTTGACCCCGTATTGCAAGAAGTTTGCAGTCGAAACCGGGCTGGTGCCCTTGAAGGAATAAGGGTTGAGCGTGTCAAACGTGCCAAATGCCATGACCCGTAACGTCCCGCCTTTAGGCGCGTCGGGATTTACCCAATCGAAATGAGTAAACGTTGCCGGGTATTTGAGAGTACCGAACTGTGCATAACCGTGGCTTTCACTCAGGGTCGCACTCGCCGGAAAGCTCAAGGCCAGATTGATAAGAACTAACAGAAGGGGACGCATTAAGTCAGGTATTCGATCCGGGCATTGGGCTGAAGGTTTCCGTACAGTAACAGCTTGTATCTGTAGGAAAAAGGCCACGCCAGAAAGCACTGCGGGCAAGCAACTTCCTGCAATTTAGTAGGAGTATGCTTGCCCGCATGAACGTGCGAACCGAATCAGTGCGGCTTGTAGACCGTCAGGACTTGACCGGGCTTGAGGGCCTTGGCTGAATTTGGATTCCAGCGCTTAAGGTGCTGCATTTCAACATTGAAACGCTTGGCAACAATGTATAACGAGTCGCCTTTTTTAACGGTGTAAGTTGTGGCTTTTTTAGCAGCAGGCCTGCGGGTGTCCTGCATGACCAGCGTCTGGCCCGCTTTCAGGTTATGCCCGCTGAGTTTGTTCCAGCGCTGCAAGTCTTTGACATCAACTTTATTGGCTTTGGCGATCAGTGTCAGGTTGTCACCGCGTTTAACCCGGTATTGACGGGTTGGCCGGGCCGGCGGGTTGCTGGCGACTGTGTCGAAAACGGCCTTTTTGGGGCGCAGGCTCACCAGCTCTTCAGGCTTGAGATTTGACAGGCTGGCGGTCAACAACTGGGCTTTGGACGTTGGCACCAGCAAGTGTTGCGGGCCATCAGTGGTGGCGCGTTGCTTGTAAGCCGGGTTCAACTGAAACATTTCGTCTTCGTCGATCTCGGCCAGGGCTGCCACGCGGGACAGGTCCATGGACTGTTTTATCTCGACCATCTCGAAGTACGGTTCGTTGGCAATCGGGTTCAGGTTGATGCCATAGGCTTCGGGGGTCAGCACCACCTGTGACAGGGCCAGCAGCTTGGGCACATAATCTTTGGTTTCCTGCGGCAAAGGCAGGTTCCAGTAGTCGGTCGGCAAGCCGAGTTTTTCGTTGCGTTCAATCGCCCGGCTGACCGTGCCTTCACCTGCGTTATAAGCGGCCAGTGCCAGCAGCCAGTCACCGTTGAACATGTCATGCAGGCGCGTCAGGTAGTTCATGGCCGCGAGGGTCGAGGCGGTAATGTCGCGTCGGCCATCGTAGGCGCGGGTTTGGCGCAGATTGAAATAACGGCCTGTGGACGGGATGAACTGCCAAAGCCCCACCGCATTGGCGTGGGAGTACGCCATCGGGTTGTAAGAGCTTTCGATTACAGGCAATAAAGCCAGTTCGAGTGGCATGTTGCGTTCTTCAAGGCGCTCGACGATGTAATGAATGTACAAGCTGCCGCGTTCGCCGGCGCCTTCAAGAAAAGACGGGTTGCTGGCAAACCATAACCGCTGTTGTTCGATACGCGGGTTGACGCCCAGGCCTTCTTGTAGCTGGAAGCCTTGGCGCATGCGTTCCCAGACGTCTTTGGGGGCAACAGGCCCCGGCTTTTCCTTGAGCCAGAGCGGCTCTTGGGGAATGCGTTTGGTCAGTTTGAGAGTGGGCCGATCGACCGTTTGGGTCGAATGATCGAAGCTCTGGCATCCCGCCAAAGTGGCGGACACAACCACCGCGATCGCTTTAGCCAAGCGCGTCAATGCGTCTGAACTGATGGAGTTAGATTTAAATGACGACATTGGTTAAAGATAGTTTCGGGCAAAAATGTCGGGCGATTCTAGAAAGCAGGTGGGGCGCGGTCAACCATTCAGAATTTTAATGGCAACCGCGACGCTGATTAAAACTTGTCTTTCCAGCTACGCAAGCTGGCAAAGACCGCGCTGGGCGAGTCATTGTCACGCTTGTTCCATTCGTCAGCTTTTTCTTTAACAGATATTTCGTTAACCCGCAGAAACGGATTAGTGCGCAATTCAAGCGCAATACTTGATGGCAAACTGATCTTGCCTGCATCACGCCAGGCCGCAACTTGTGCAACTCGGTCGGCAATATCCGGGTTATTCGGCTCCACCGCTTGGGCAAAGCGCAAGTTGCTTTGTGTGTATTCGTGAGTGCAATACACCTCAGTGTGCGCTGGCAAGGCTGCCAACCGACTTAAAGAGTGATGCATTTGTTCTGGTGTGCCTTCAAATAACCGGCCACAACCGGCCGCGAACAACGTATCGCCGCTGAACAATAGTGGCTTTGAAATATCAGCGTGGTAATAAGCGATATGACCCAAGGTATGCCCAGGTACCAGAAATACTTTGAATTCAATTCCCAGTACGTTGATCACATCGTTATCGTTAAGTGGCACTTGTCGCGCGGGAATGTTTTCCAGCGCCGGGCCCCAGACTTTAGCGCCTGTGGTGGTGTGTAATTGCTCAACGCCACCCACATGGTCATGGTGATGGTGGGTGACCAGAATATCGCTGAGAACCCACTCGGGATGGTGCTTGAGCCAGTTCAGCACCGGGGCGGCGTCACCCGGATCGACCACGGCGCAGCGTTTTTGGGTCGTATCCTGTAACAACCATATGTAGTTGTCGCTGAAGGCGGGCAGAGCGTCGATCTGTAACATGGTGCAATTCCCAAGTGCGAGACAATGGCGCATCTTAGGGGCTGTTGGTGTTGCAATGCGAGCCGCGTTGCAGCGCCAGCCGAACGAAGAGGCGTAACCGGTGGATGGCGAGGTGGAGGAACAATGACCGATAAACCATTGGCTCAGGCGGACCCTGAGTGGCTGGCACTGATCAGTTCGGCCCGCGAATGGCTGTCTGGTCCCCTTGGCCAGTTGCTGCTGGAAGATGAGCAACGCGTGCTTGAGGACGAACTAGGACGCTATTTCGGCGGCTACCTGGTGCATTACGGTCCGGGTGCCGACACGCCGCCCAAGGCCCCGCAAGTGCAGCGCAATGTGCGGCTGGGCGCGCCTTTACCGGGTGTCGAAATCATCTGTGAAGAGCAATCCTGGCCTTTATGCGAGCACGCGGCCGATGTGGTGGTGTTGCAGCACGGTCTGGATTTTTGTTTGTCGCCCCACGGTCTGCTGCGTGAAGCCGCCAGCAGTGTCCGCCCCGGCGGGCACTTGTTGATTGTGGGGATTAACCCCTGGAGCAGTTGGGGGCTGCGGCATGTTTTTGCCAAAGATGCTCTGCGCAAGGCGCGGTGCATTTCCCCGTCGCGGGTTGCCGACTGGCTGAATCTACTGGGCTTTGCGCTGGAGAAACGCCGCTTCGGATGCTATCGTCCGCCGCTTGCTTCCAAGGCGTGGCAAGGCCGTTTGTCAGGTTGGGAGCGCAAGGCCGGTAGCTGGCAATTGGCCGGTGGTGGCTTCTATGTATTGGTCGCCCGCAAAATGGTGGTGGGTTTGCGACCCGTCAAGCCACTGCGTCGAGAGCCAAAAGGCAAACTGATCCCTCTGCAGATGGCCAAGGTCAATCGACCTGATATTGAACCCTAATTTAAAATGCCGGATCGGGTTAACCCGGCCCCAGGTGCTGCCATCACGACTTGATAGGCAGGCCGAGGCAGTACTTTCTGGATAGTTGGCAATGAGCGATTGCGTAGAAATGTTCACCGATGGTGCCTGCAAGGGTAACCCTGGCCCGGGTGGCTGGGGGGCTTTGCTGGTCTATCAAGGCGTTGAAAAAGAACTCTGGGGCGGCGAGCCCGACACCACCAACAATCGCATGGAGTTAATGGCGGCCATTCGTGGGCTTGAAGAGCTCAAGCGCCCCTGCGAAGTCTTGCTGGTCACCGACTCGCAGTACGTGATGAAAGGCATCACCGAGTGGATGGTCAACTGGAAGAAGCGCGGTTGGAAAACCGCTGCCAAAGAGCCGGTGAAAAATGCCGACCTGTGGAAGCAACTGGACGAACAAGTCAATCGCCACACCGTGAAGTGGCAATGGGTGCGCGGGCACATTGGCCATCATGGCAATGAACGTGCTGACCAGTTGGCCAATCGCGGGGTCGAGGAAATGAGGGGCAAAAAACATGCGTAGTGTGGTGCTCGATACTGAAACCACCGGTATGCCAGTCACCGATGGTCACCGGGTGATCGAGATCGGTTGCGTGGAATTAATGGGCCGTCGCCTCACCGGCCGTCATTTTCACGTGTACCTGCAACCTGACCGTGAAAGTGACGAGGGTGCCATCGGCGTTCACGGTATTACCAATGAGTTTCTGGTCGGCAAACCGCGTTTTGGCGAAGTCGCCGACGAGTTTTTCGACTTCATCTCGGGTGCTCAACTGATCATTCATAACGCCGCGTTTGACGTCGGCTTTCTGAATAATGAGTTTGCCTTGATCGGGCAGACCGACCGCGCTGACATCACCCAACACTGCACCATTCTCGATACCCTGATGATGGCGCGTGGCCGTCACCCTGGGCAGCGCAATAGCCTGGATGCTTTGTGCAAACGCTATGGTGTAGACAACTCGGGCCGTGAGTTGCACGGCGCCTTGCTCGACTCCGAGATTCTGGCGGATGTTTACCTGGCCATGACCGGTGGGCAAACCAGCCTGTCGCTGGCGGGTAATGCGTCTGATGGCCATGAGTCGGGTGAGAGTTCTGGAGGCCAGGCCACGGAAATCCGCCGTTTGTCAGCGAGCCGTCCATCTGGCCGGATTATTCGTGCAAGTGAAAGTGACTTGGCCGAACATGCGGCGCGCCTTGAGGCGATTGCCAAGTCGGCGGGTGGTCCGTCGTTGTGGGCACAACTCATCGAAGCTCAAACCCGGCACTAGATCTATCATGGTTGTCACGCCGTCGCGGATTGCGATGGCGAGGTGCAGGGGTATTTCATCGCAAGAAAGAGGGATTTTTCATGCACCTGGTTTTGAACCCCAATGACCCCGTGGTTTCGGTTCGATTGGCGGATGAAGGGTTTGCGCCTTATGTATGGGGCAATGATTTTAGTTTTGAAGTAAACGCGTATGCCCGTGCTGACCGTCATAAAAAGGTCGAGCACTGGCCTCTGGATATGATCACGCCCTATCGCAAGTGTTACGGCATAGACCCGGATGAATTTGCCAGTTTCATCGGGGCGCCGGACAGCGCGATTTTCATGGCTTATCTGGATGATCAGCCGGTGGGGCATGTGGTCGTCAGTACAAACTGGAATGGCTTTGCCCATGTTGATGAACTGGCCGTTGCCGCTTGCGCGCGCCGTCATGGCGTGGCCAAGTCATTGCTGGACGTGGTCAAGTTCTGGAGCCACAAGAAAAAACTGCAGGGCATCATGCTCGAAACCCAAAACAACAACATCGGTGCCTGCCGCTTGTATGAGCGTTGCGGGTATCAGGTGGGTGGTATCGATTACTTGCGCTATAAGGGCATCGATCCGCAAACCTGCGAAGTGGCGATTTTTTGGTATCTGTTGTTTGAAAGCCGGGTTTAGCGGCTACCGCAGGCTGCCATCTTTGTAGGTAAGAAACCAAAGGTCGTGTTAAAGGGTGACGGCGCCCTGGTCTGACAGCAAGACCTCGGCCCGTTCACGCACAATCTCAAGCAGCGCTTTAAGCGCTGCGCCCGGCTCTGAGCCTTTGCGGGTGAGGGCATACAGGGTCACGGGAACTGCGGGTGATAACGGGCACACGTCCAGCCCGCTGTTTTTGGCGCCAATGGCCGTAAACGGATCCACCAACGCCAGCCCTTCGCCCGCTTCAACCATGCTGCGCATCATCTGATAGCTTTGCACGTCAATGTGTACCACCGGCGCTGGCCGCAGTGTGTGCAGCTTGCTATCGAGCATTCGGCTCAGTGGGTCGTGCTGACGCAGGCCAATCATGGCTTGGCCGGCCAGATCGTGCAGGGCGATGTACTTTTGCTTCGGGCCAAGCCAGCCGTGAGGGGCGAGCAATTGGACTTTCCCTTGGGCCAACTTCTGGCTATCAACCCCCGGCTGCTCGGCCGGTTGCAGAGCCAGGCCGACGTCGCATTCATCCATTAGCACGCGGCGCACTATTTCAGAAAAGCACAGGCTGCTCAGGGTCGTGGGCGTGTCGGGGAAGCGTCGTCTCAACGTCGCAATGCTGTGGGGCAGCAAGGGCTGCGCCAAGGTCTCGCTACAGGCCACGCGCAAGGTCGGTTCCTGATGCTGGCGCAAGGCGTCGCCAAGCCGGCGAAGCGGGTCTGCATCCAGGTACAACTGATTGACCAGCGGTTGCAGCAGGAGGGTTTCGCGTGTGGCTTGCAGGCGCCCGCGTACGCTGGCAAACAGCATGAAGCCGAGCTGTTGCTCGGCTTCATGCAGTGTCGCGCTCAGCGTGGATGCAGGCAGTTGCAACCATTCGGCCGCATGGTCGAGGTTGCCGGTCTGCAAGATTGCCTGGATCACTTCGATGTGGCGTAAACGCATGCGTGAAGTCCGTATTCAGCGGGTCAGGTTGGCGCGTTGCCTGGCCTGACCCCAGTCTCATCCTGTGACTTCAGCGTTATCCCGGTGACTGAAGATTACTCAGGCGTTACAACGGCTTCAGGCTTTGTCGCCACGGCGGTGTCTGAATCACGCGTTAACAGCACTTTCGACTGGATCAGTTCGAACTCATTGTCACTGATCTTGGTGACGCGATCTCCAATAGCCAGCTTGTAGGTGACCACAGGGTGACCCTCTACCACTGTTTCAAACTCATGCACCGAATAGACACGGCCTTCCGCGTCTCTTGCATGAAATTGTCCAACTAAAACTGCAGCCATTTGTAGAGAACCTCTGGAGATAAACACCCAATTTGCGGCTCTGTAGACCGTTGATCAGTAGGGGAAGTTTAACGATTTGGAAAAAATAGTCCGGCTACTTTACAGGCTTGCCCGCCGATAAGGTAAATCGAACTGCAAGAAAGCTGCCCGATCATCTATAACTAATCTTCCTACAGCCACAGACTCGGAGTTTTCTATGAGCAAGGTCTACAACGTAGCAGTGCTAGTCGGTAGTTTGAGGAAGGATTCGCTCAATCGAAAAGTGGCTCATGCACTGGCAGAGCTGGCGCCGGCCACTTTGAAGCTGAACATTATCGAGATCGGGGATCTGGCGCTGTACAACGAGGACATTGATACCGCCACGCCACCTGCGGCCTACAGCGCTTTCCGTGATCAAGTACGCGCCGCCGATGCTGTGTTGTTTGTCACCCCGGAATACAACCGCTCGGTGCCGGCCGCCCTGAAAAACGCCCTCGACGTGGGTTCCCGCCCTTATGGGCAAAGTGTCTGGGGTGCAAAGCCGGGCGCAATTATCAGCGTGTCGCCGGGTGCCATCGGTGGTTTTGGCGCCAACCATCATTTACGCCAGTCGCTGGTCTTTCTGAATGTTCCTTGCTTGCAACAGCCAGAAGCCTACCTGGGCGGGGCCGGTAGCGTCTTTGATGAGTCCGGCAAGCTGTCAGAAAAAACTCGACCTTTCCTGCAAGCCTTTATCGATGCCTACAGTCAGTGGGTTGAGCAATTGAAAAAAGCCTGATCGCGGATCAAGGCCTGCACGGCAGACGACTGCACCGGGCGCAGTCGTCTGTTGGCCATCACTTAACTGCTTTGCGGCATTTCGCCGTTCGCCAGGCGTTTGTTGATATCGGCAATCACCTCGGGCAAATCGCTGAGGGTGTCGATCAAGTAATGCGGACGCGACCCTTCAAACAGGCTGTGAATACGTGTGCGTTCCGAGGCGAGGGTGGCTGGGCCCAGCGCACGGTATTGCTCGTACGTCAGGCCCAGCGCGTTGCCGGAACACACCAGCGCCACCGTCCACATGCCCGCACGGCGGCCCTCAAGAATACCCGGCACGGTGTCGTCGACTTTTACGCAAGCGCCCACATCATCTATACCCAGCGCGATCACGTTAGCCAACGCCTGGGCAGGCCACGGGCGGCCATTGGGCACGTCGTCAGTGGCCACGACGTGATCGGCGGTGTAACCATTGGTGGCTGCCAGTTCCACGACCTTGGCCATCACCTGCGCCGGATACCCTGAACACGAACCGATTTTGAGCCCTTGCTCGCGTAACTGGGCGATGGTTTCCAGTGCGCCGGGGATCAGCGCCGAGTGCTCGGCGATTTTTTCGATTTGCAGCGGCATAAAGCGTTGGTAAATAGCCGTGACATCGTCGTCGCTCGGTGTGCGGCCAAAAACTTTTTTGTAGCGCTCACTGATCTGTGGTTGATCGCACAGGGTACGAATGTGATCCCACTTGCCCATGCCCATCGGGCCGCGGGCTTCCTCTATCGACACATTCACGTCGAACTCGGCAAAGGCTTCGACAAAAATCTGGGTCGGGGCGAAGGAGCCAAAGTCGACCACGGTGCCGGCCCAGTCGAGGATCGCTGCCTGGAGTTTGTTTGGGTTGGTGTAGTTCATGCCTGTAAATCCTGTATGAGCAGCCTGGGCTGCACGAATTAAATGGGGGGTGGTGTGAGGCCGGAGCGGTCTTAAATGTCCAGCACTTCCATTTCGCCCAGCGCTTGGGCGATAGCAGTGACCGCTGCGTGCATGTCGATGGAACTGACGTACCCGATACAGCCGACGCGGAACGTTTCGACTTGGGTCAATTTGCCGGGGTACAGGATGAAGCCCTTGGCCTTGACCCGTTCGTAGAACGTTTTGAAGTCATAGCGCGGGTCTTTGGGGGCATGGAACGTCACGATGATCGGCGCCTGAATCGCTGCGGGCAGAAAGCTGCGCAAACCAAGCCTGGCCATGCCGTCGAGGAGCGTCTGGCAGTTGTTGGCGTAGCGTTTGTGTCGTGCTGGCAAGCCGCCTTCTTCGTTGTATTGCAACAAGGCTTCGTGTAAGGCGGCGACGACGTGGGTGGGCGGGGTGAAGCGCCATTGCCCGGTCTTGGCCATGTAGGCGTGTTGGTCTTGCAGGTCCATTGCCAGCGAATGGGCGTTGCCGGCAGCGTTGGCCAGTGCTTCTTTGCGGGCGAAGACAAAGCCCATGCCAGGGACGCCTTCCAGGCATTTGCCGGAGGCTGCGATCAACGCATCGAAGGCGATTGTCTGTGCGTCGATGGGCAGGGCCCCGAAGGAACTCATGGCGTCGATGATCAGGCGTTTGCCGTGGCGGGCGATGACTGCCGCAATGTCTGACAGCGGGTTGAGGATCCCGGTGCTGGTTTCACAGTGAATCAAGGCGACGTGGCTGATACTCCGATCGGCCTTGAGCAGGCGCTCAACATCGGCGGCGGTGGTCGGTTGGTCTTCGGCGGTTTCAAAGGTGCTGAAGCGGCGCCCGATGACTTCGCAAATTTTTGCCAAGCGCTTGCCGTATGCGCCATTGATCAGTACCAGGACATGGCCGTCGCGGGGTACCAGGGTACCCATCGCCGCTTCGACCGCGAAGGTGCCGCTGCCCTGCAACGGTACGCAGTGGTGGGTGCGGCTGCCGTTGATGATCGCCAGCAATTGCTCGCACACGCTGGCCGTCAACTGGTTGAAGCGGTCATCCCATGAACCCCAGTCGACCAGCATGGCCTGACGTGTGCGCAGCGAGGTCGTCAATGGGCCCGGGGTCAGCAGGATCGGCGCAGCAGGGGTCATTCTGGTTTCCTCACACACTTGGGATGGCAATTGATTACAGGGCATACGTTGCAGTTTGCGTTTCTATCAATCAAATTGTTTATTGTTATCTCAGCTATCGGCCAGACTTATACCTATGAATTTATTCCAGCTTCGTGCGTTTGATGCAGTGGCCCGTGAAGGCAGCTTTACAAGGGCTGCGGCGCGCCTCTTTATCAGCCAGCCAGCGGTGACCGGGCATATCAAGGCGCTGGAGGAGCACTACCAAATCACCTTGCTGCGACGCACGGCACGGCGCGTGGAGCTAACGGAGGAGGGCACCCGGCTGGCGGCCATCACCCGTGCCATGTTCGGCTTGGTCGATGAGGCGCAAGTGCTGCTGGAGGCTAATCGCCAGCTTCTGACCGGGCGACTGGAGGTGGCCGCTGACGGGCCGCACATGGTGATGCCGATGCTGGCGAGCCTGCGTGCACGGTATCCGGGGATTACCGTTAATTTGCGCCTGGGCAATGCCCAGGAAACCTTGAACGCGCTGTTGTCCGAGCACGTTGATGTGGCAGTGCTCACCGAGGTTGAACCGCGCAAAGGGCTTACTTTGCGGGCCCTGCAAGAATCGCGGATTTGCGCCTTGGTACCGGCCAGTCACCTGTGGCTGGGTCTGGCGCAGGGTGTGGATATTGCGCAACTGGATCAGGTCATCATGGTGTTGCGAGAGCCGAGTTCGATTACCCGGCGCACCTTTGATCAGGCCTGCGACCGTGCGGGCGTCAATCCGCGGGTGTTGCTGGAACTGGACAGTCGTGAAGCCGTGACCGAGGCGGTGGCGGCGCAATTGGGAATAGGCATTGTGTCGTCGGCAGAAGTCAGCCATGACCCGCGGGTAGGGGCTGTTCCGATCAACGGTGCAGGGCTGATCAACCGCCATATGTTGGGCTGCATGGAGCGCCGCGCCGAGCTGCGGCTGATCAAAGCGTTTATGGAGCTTGCAGCGTAAATTGGATTTTTTGGTCGATTGACGACTTTCAGCCGTATAAACTTGCCTCCATTCGACGGCCAAGCCGCCGCGACACACCCGATTGAGAGATGAGTAATGGGCGCACAGTGGAAGGTTAAACACAAAGCGGAAGCCGCAAACAGCCGCGGCAAGATTTTCGGCAAGTTGGCCAAGGAGCTGACAGTAGCAGCCCGTAACGGTGCTGACCCGGACATGAATTCGCATTTGCGCCTGGTCTATGAGCAGGCCAAAAAAGCCTCGATGCCTGCCGACACCATCAAGCGCGCAATCAACAAAGGTGCCGGTATCGGTACTGAAGCGGTGCAATACTCCCGTGTGACCTACGAAGGTTTCGCCCCGCATCAAGTGCCGTTGATTGTTGAGTGCCTGACTGACAACGTTAACCGTACTGTTGCTGAAATTCGTGTGGCATTCCGTAAGGGCCAGTTGGGCGCATCGGGTTCGGTGGCATGGGACTTTAACCATGTGGGCCTGATCGAAGCCAAGCCGGACACAGCCGATGCTGATCCTGAGATGGCGGCTATCGAAGCTGACGCCCAGGATTTTGAAGAAGGCGAAGAAGAAGGCACCACCTTGTTCATCACTGAAACCACTGACCTGGATGCAGTCCAGAAGGCACTGCCTGAGCAGGGCTTTACGGTGTTGTCGGCCAAGTTGGGTTACCAGGCGAAAAACCCGGTGACCAGCCTGACTGAGGAGCAAATGGCTGAAGTCCAGGAATTCCTGGCCAAGCTTGAAGAACAGGACGACGTCCAGGACCTGTTCGTAGCCCTGGCGTAAATCGCAGGTTGCGCTTGGCTCGCGATCTTTTAAATCAAAAGATCGCGAGGCAAGCTCGCTCCTACATCAGGTCTGTTGTAGCCGCTGACGAGGCACGAGGCTGCGATGCGGGCCGCAGGACCGCCGTGTTCAAGCCAATGCCTGGCTGATGGCGGCGAAATCCGGGCGGGCCAATACGTCAGGTTGAGTGCACCGCTGCTGCAAATCCTTCCACTTGGCGTATTGTTGATCACTCATGTCTGAGTCGATCCGCTCCAGCAATTCCCCCAGCAAAATCCCGAACGCACGGACTTCAATGCGTTGCAGCGCACGGCTCTGCGGGCTGTTGTCGAGGGCGTGGAAGCACGCCGCGCCAAAGTCGCCGAGCAGGCAGTCACCTTCGTTGCTGTACAAAATATTGTGCGCGTATAAATCGCCATGGCAGATGCCTTGCGCATGCAAGTGATCTGCTGCCGAGGCGATACCGCGGGCAATACGCAAGGCGCTGTCGTAGGTGAAGCGGGTGCCAGGGGCATAGACGTCGCGACTGCAGGTGTCGAAGCTAGGCAGGGCGGCCAGGTTCATGAACGACGGGTCGATCAGTTCCATGACCAGGCCAGCGGTTTGCTCGGGGTGGCCTGTTACACGGCCCAGAACCTTGATCAAGTTGGGATGCTGGCCGGCGGCAATACAGGCATTCATTTCATTGAGCGGCGAACCATCGCTGGTCATGCTGCCTTTGTACAGTTTGACCGCAACCGCGTGTGCCGGTTGGCCGGGAGCGTTCCATTGCGCCTGGTGAATGATCCCCGACGCGCCTTCGCCCAGTTTTTGCCCCAGCTTAAGTTGCGACCACTCGATGTCAGGAGTGTTGTCGGCTTCTCGCAGGACGCTGGCGTCTTCACGCAACGGATTCCCGGCGTAGGCCAGCCAGCTCAAGCCCGGTAAGGCCAGCACGGTCTCAGACAGTTCGGTGAACTGGTTGGCTGCCAGACGGATCAGCTCCAGACGCTCGCACCGGGCCAGGCTGGCCGGTAACGTTTGCAGGCGGTTGCCGGCCAACATCAGCTTTTGCAGCAAGGGCCGCAGGCCCAGTTCGTCGGGCAACTGCTGAATGCGGTTATCCGTGAGGATCAGCCAACGCAACAACGGCGGCAGCGCAGCGCCAGGGACGTGCTTGATTTGATTGGCCTTGAAGCCGATCATGCTCAGTTTCGCGCATTGCCCCAGGCAGGCGGGCAGTTCGGTGAACTGGTTGTCCGAGCAAAACAGAATGCGCAGATGGCTCAGGCGGTGCAGGTCCTCGGGCAAGCGGCTGAGGGCGTTGCCACTCAGATTGAGGATCTCCAGGGTGTCAGCCAACTGGAAAATTTCGGGTGGGAATTCAGTCAGCCCGCACGACAGATCCAGACGTTTAAGACCGACCAATTGGCCGGCGCGCAGTTTAGCGAGGGTATCCATAAGCAGGCGGTGTGTACTCGTGCACGTAAAAGAAAAAGTGGCTCAACGCAGCTCGCGAACCATGGCTGACAAGGTGCTCAGTACACTCTTGCCCAATTGCATGGAACGCTTGCCAGACCAGCCGGTGATCGGGTCCGGGGCATTGTTGTTGTCCTTGAAGGGCATCTCAAGGGTCAGCGACAAACAGTCAAAGCGTTGACCCACGCTGTTGCAGGCCAAGGTCATATTGGCTTGGCCGGGCTCGTCACGGGTGTAGCCATGCTTGGTCTGGAAGTCGGGAGTGAGCTTGCTCAGGTGGCTGCGAAAGCGCTCTTCAAGGGCTGCCAGGCGTTCGGTGTAGCCAGGGTTACCTTCACAACCTGCGGTGAATACGTAGGGGATTTCTTCGTCGCCGTGAATGTCCAGAAACAGGTCGACACCGTAGTGCTGCATCTGTTCTAGGGCGAAGAACACTTCAGGGCTGACCTCGCACTCGGTATGTTGCCAGGCGCGGTTTAAATCCTGGCCATTGGCATTGGTGCGCAAGTGCCCGTGAAACGCGCCGTCCGGGTTCATGTTCGGGATCAGGTACAAATCGGCGTAGTCCAGCAGCTTTCGTAGCTGTGGGTCGCTGCCCTGTTCAAGCCGTTCAAGAATACCCTGCATAAACCACTCGGCCATGTGCTCGCCGGGGTGTTGCTGGGCGATGATCCAGATCTTGCGCTTGTGGCGGCCGCCGGTGCCTTTGCGCAAAAGCGGTATATCGCGACCTTCGACGCTTTTGCCGGTGGCCAGTACCTCGCAGCCGGACCACCGCAACGCGTTTTTGATCAACTCGTCGTGGCGTGCACGGCTGTAGGGTTCGAAGTATGCAAACCAGACCTGTGGTTGCTCTGCTTTCAGGCTGAAGGTCAGCGCAGTGCCATCGAACTCAGTCGGGACGCGAAACCAGTTCTCGTGGTCGTAGGACGCCACCGCTTGATAGCCATCCCAAGCTTTGTTGTAGGAAGACTGGCTGGCGTTGCCTAATTCAAAACGATGGGTCTGGCCAAGTTGCAGGCCGTCGACCTTGAAATGAAACCACTGGAAATGTGCGCTCCGGGTGTCGGGTTTTATCGCCAGTCGTACATGCAGCGGATTGCTGGCATCCAGCACCTGGATGTTGCCACTGTCAAAGTCACTGGTGATATGAAGTGCAGAGGGCGCCACGGTCATCGTCCAAATCCTGGAATCAGATAATTGTGGTCGCTACTTTACCTTGCAACCGCAATGGGCCAATACGCAATTTTGGAAAGGGGAGGAGAGGACAACGGGGGGGCGTCATCCTTGACGCCGCGCGAGAATAGCGTTTTTGAGAGTGATTCTCAAGTTCAAAATCGCTATAACGGCTAAGGTCCAGGGCATTAAGCTTCCGCTGGTCGATATTCTTTTGCTATCATCGCCGACATCGTAGCGGTCACCGAAAAAAAACCGGCCGCACACAAGACTTCATTAGCCTGAAGCACGCTGAGCCAGATAACTGGCCACAAAAAAAAGACCCGGCCATAAGCCGGGTCAAATAACCGTGATTAGCCTGATGAGGAGATAATTCGAAGACCGACCTAAGGTATTTGAATTATCGACTGATCTCGCGACCAGTTGCTTGCAATAGTAATCATTATCATTTGCAAGTCAAACGATTTTCCTCACTTTTTCGACATTTATTTTCCCTCTCTCCTGCAAAGGCTCTAGCTCGCTGGTTTACCAATCAAGCGGCCGGGCATCTTTTTGGCTGTTTTAGCTATCGATTAGTCAGTTTCTGCACATCCAGGGCCCTGTCCAGGAGTTGCTTGGCTGACTCGATAAAAAATGCCAGTGCCAGGAACTGATCGCGATGAGCACCCTGATGGGTGTCTGCTGCGCTATGCACCATGCTCACCCCGCATCTCAAGTATTCGCAGGCAGTGACCATGGCTTCTTCCTGGCTCACGTCATCGCTCACAACGAACACTTTCTTCTCTTGAGGCGGCTGGGAAACAGCTGGTTTCAAATAATAGTCGAGTGCGCGCTGGGTGGCGGCGTCGTCTTTTAGCGCTTCAAGCTCAATATCGAGCTCAGTTTCCGGCGTGATTTTTGTTATGGAAGTCATGATTTACCTGCGTTTCTGAGATTAATCGGATCAGCCGGAGTCAGATTAGTACAATAAGTATTTCAGGCATTGGTTTAAATAATACGGAATGTGTATTGTTGCTCGGAATTCAATCCGTATTGTTCGGCCAATGGATAAATGGATCGCTTTAGTCAGAACCAAATTGCGCGAGCAGAAACTCACGCAAGAGAAACTCGCCGAACGCGTTGGCGCTTCCCAAGGGGGCGTTGGGCATTGGCTCAATAAACGCCGTCAGCCCGACCTGCTCACGATGAACAAAGTGCTGCACGCCTTGGGGCTGGAGCACCTGGAAGTCGCCTTGGTGATTCGTGGCCGCAATGAGGCCGCAAACGACCCGAGCGTGGACGAACCCACTTACGACATAACGTCTGCCTACCGTTATCCCGTCAGTGACTGGGCGACGGCAGGCCAGATTAACGAGAAAGTGCTGCCGGGTTACCAGCCGGGCATCCGTTTTGAAGTCAGCGACCATTACGCCAAAGGGGCGGCATTTTGGTTGCAAGTGATGGGGGATGCGATGACAGCCCCAATGGGTGTCAGTGTTCCGCAAGGCATGATGATTCTGGTTGATCCGGATATCGAGGCACAACCCGGCAAAATGGTGATTGCCCGTACACCTGAGTCGACCGAGGCGACGTTCAGGCAGCTCAGCGAAGAAAGCGGCCAGCTTTACCTCAAGCCGCTGAACCCGACTTACCCGAAAGTGTTGTTTGATGAGCGTTGCTCGATTATCGGGGTGGTGGTGCAGGCCAGCACCAAATTTTGAATAACAGCCGGCGCAGGCCCGGGAAAAAGCGGATACCGTTGCCGGTATCCGCTTTTTTTATTCCATTTCGATCAGTGCAGTTCCCTCGCTGACCATTTCCCCTTCCTCGCAGAACAGCGCTTTGACGATGCCCGCCTGGGGTGCGCGCAAGCTGTGCTCCATCTTCATCGCTTCGAGCACAACGAGTTGCGCACCGGCCTCGACCGCCTGGCCTACTTCCACCAGCACGCGTACCACGCTGCCATTCATGGGCGCGGTCAGGCCGCCTTGCTGCCCGTGGCTGGCGCTGACGGCGGCAATAGGGTCGTAGAGGCTGACGCTGTGGACTTCGCCTTGCCAGCGCATGTACAGCGTGTCGGCGTAACGAATGGCCAGGTGTTGACGGCGTATCCCGTCGTGTTCGATCACCAACTGTTCGTTGTGCAAGGTGGCCTTGGGTTCACCGAGGCTGACCACGTGGCGCTCATCACCGGTGCTCAAGATCAGCAGGGTTTTGGCCGGCAGGCCGCTGCGAAAGCCCGTGTGCAGAGCCCAGGGTGAGGTCGGGTCATCGTTGCGTGGCTCAGGGGCCAGGCTTTGCTGGAAGGCTTGAGCGGCGGCCTGCCAAAAGGCGCCGGGCAACGGTTGGGCAGGCGGCAGCAGTTGCGCCTGATACCGCGGGATAAACCCGGTGTCCAGTTCGGCTGCGGCAAAGGCGGGATGGCCGATGATGCGGCGCAGGAAGCTCAGGTTGGTTTTCAAGCCACCAATGGCGAACTCATCGAGCATCGCCAGCAAGCGCAAGCGGGCTTGTTCACGGTCTTCGCCCCAGGCAATCAGCTTGCCGAGCATCGGGTCATAAAACGGTGACACTTCATCGCCTTCGCTGACACCGCTGTCAACCCGGCGTCCCGCACCGGCTGCTGACTCGCGGTACACCTCAAGACGACCGGTTTGCGGGAGGAAGTCATTGCTCGGGTCTTCAGCATACAAACGCACTTCAATCGCGTGCCCGCGTAACGGCACTTGCGCCTGGGTGATCGGCAAGGCTTCGCCGCGTGCCACACGGATTTGCCAGTCCACCAGGTCCAGGCCGGTGATGGCCTCAGTCACCGGGTGTTCGACTTGCAGGCGAGTGTTCATCTCCATAAAGAAGAATTCGCCGCGGGCATCGAGCAAGAACTCCACGGTACCTGCACCGACGTAGCCGATGGCCTGTGCGGCGCGAACCGCAGACTCGCCCATGGCGCGGCGTTGCTCTGCGCTGAGGCCGGGGGCGGGGGCTTCTTCAACGACTTTCTGGTGGCGGCGCTGAATCGAGCAGTCGCGTTCGTTGAGGTACAGGCAGTTGCCGTGCTGGTCGGCAAACACCTGGATCTCGACGTGCCGGGGTTTAAGTACATATTTCTCGACCAGCATCCGCGCATCGCCAAACGAAGACAGTGCTTCACGCTGAGCAGAAGCCAGGGCGTCGGCCAGTTGGCTGACGTCCTCGACCACTTTCATGCCCTTGCCACCGCCACCCGCCGTGGCTTTTAGTAGCACCGGGTAGCCGATACGTTCGGCGGCAACGCGGAAGGTTTCCAGGTCTTGCGCTTCGCCGTGATAGCCCGGTACCAACGGCACACCTGCCGTTTCCATCAAGGCTTTGGCGGCGGACTTGCTGCCCATGGCATCAATGGCCGAGGCAGGCGGCCCGAGAAAAATCAGCCCGGCGGCTTCAATCGCACGGGCGAAGCCCGCGTTCTCGGACAAGAAGCCATACCCCGGATGTATCGCTTGCGCGCCGCTGGCCTGGGCGGCGGCAATGATCTTGTCGATTTTCAGGTAGCTGTCGGCGGCCTTGCTGCCACCCAGATCCACGCAGATATCAGCTTCGCGACAATGCCGCGCATCGCGGTCAGTGCTGCTGTGCACGGCGACTGTGGTGAGGCCCAGCGCCTTGGCGGTGCGCATGACCCGGCAGGCGATTTCACCGCGGTTGGCGACCAGTAACGAAGTAATCAGAGGGGCGCTCATGAACGCGGCTCCTGGGTCGAGGTGTCTGTTTGCCAGCGGGGAGTGCGTTTTTGCAGAAAGGCACGCAAGCCTTCCTGGCCTTCGGGGCTGACCCGGATCCGGGCAATTGCGTTTTCGCAGTAGCGGCGAATGGCAGGCGTTGGCGCGCCGTGGCTGACTTCGCGCAGCAAGTCCTTGCAGGCGCGCATGGCCTGCGGGCTGTTGAGTAACAGGTTGTCGACCCAATGGGCGATCTGCTGCTCCAGCTCGGCCTGCGGGTAGCATTCTGCGAGCAGCCCCAGTTCACGGGCGCGCAGCCCACTGAAGCGCTCGGCGGTCAGGGCAAAACGGCGGGCGGCGCGCTCGCCAATGGCTTGCACGACAAACGGGCTGATAACGGCCGGGGCCAGGCCGATGCGCACTTCAGACAAACAAAACTGCGCATCCTCGGCACCAATCGCCATGTCGCAGGCGCTGATCAAACCCAAAGCGCCGCCATACGCGGCACCTTGGACCACCGCCAGGGTCGGGATTTTCAGTTTGGCCAGGTTGTACATCAACTCGGCCAGGTGCCGCGCATCATCCAGATTGGTGTTGTAGTCGAGTTCGGCCGATTGTTGCATCCAGGCCAGATCGGCCCCGGCGCTGAAATGCTTGCCGCGCCCGCGCAGCAGCAGAAACCGCAAAGTGCCATCGCTCTGAACCTTGTCGAGGGCGATGATCAGTTCCTGGATCATCTCGGCGTTAAAAGCGTTGTTCTTCTGCTCGCGACTCAACCACAGGGTGGCGAAACCCCGAGGGTCGGTGTGCAGTTCAAGGGTGTTGAAGTCGTTCATGTGCGTCAGTCCTTTCATCGCATTACATGCGGAACACGCCGAAACGCGTGGCTTCGATGGGCGCGTTCAATGCTGCCGACAAGCCCAGCGCCAACACCTCGCGGGTTTGCGCCGGATCAATCACGCCGTCATCCCACAACCGGGCACTGGAGTAGTAGGGGTGGCCCTGATGCTCGTATTGATCAAGGATCGGCTGCTTGATCTCGGCTTCTTCTTCGCGGCTGAACACCAGCCCGTTGCGTTCCGCCTGCTCGCGCTTGACTTGCACCAGCACCCCGGCAGCTTGCTCGGCGCCCATTACGCCGATGCGTGCGTTTGGCCACATCCACAAAAAACGCGGGTCGTAGGCGCGCCCGCACATGCCGTAGTTACCGGCGCCAAAGCTGCCGCCGATGATCACCGTAAACTTCGGCACCTTGGCGCAAGCCACCGCCGTCACCAGTTTGGCGCCGTGCTTGGCGATACCGCCCGCTTCGTATTTTTGCCCGACCATAAAGCCGGTGATATTTTGCAAAAACACCAGCGGGATGCCGCGCTGGCAGGCCAACTCAATAAAGTGCGCGCCTTTTTGCGCCGCTTCGGCAAACAAGATGCCGTTATTGGCCAGGATCGCTACCGGGTAGCCGTGCAAATGGGCAAAACCACAGACCAGCGTGGTGCCGAATAGCGCTTTGAACTCATCGAACACCGATCCGTCCACCAGCCGCGCAATGACTTCGCGCACATCAAAAGGCTGTTTGGCATCGGCCGGGACGATGCCGTACAGCTCGTCCTTGGGATACAGCGGCGCCAAAGGGCTGCGGTGGATCAACTGGCCCAGCTTGCGCCAGTTGAGGTTGGCCACACTACGGCGGGCCAGCGCCAGGGCATGCTCGTCACTGTCAGCGTAATGGTCGGCAACGCCGGACACCTTGCAGTGCACGTCGGCACCGCCCAGGTCTTCAGCGCTGACTACTTCGCCGGTGGCCGCTTTAACCAGGGGCGGCCCGGCCAGGAAAATCGTCGCTTGCTGGCGCACCATAATTGCTTCGTCAGCCATGGCTGGCACATAGGCGCCGCCTGCGGTGCACGAGCCCATGACCACGGCGATTTGCGGAATGCCGGCCGCGCTCATGTTGGCCTGATTAAAGAAGATCCGGCCAAAGTGCTCGCGATCCGGGAACACTTCATCCTGACGCGGCAGGTTGGCGCCGCCGGAGTCCACCAGATAAATGCACGGCAGGCGGTTTTGTTCGGCAATCGTCTGCGCGCGCAGGTGCTTCTTTACCGTCAGCGGGTAGTAAGAACCGCCTTTGACCGTGGCATCGTTCGCCACAATCATGCATTCAACCCCTTCGACCCTACCGATACCAGCGATGATTCCTGCCGCTGGAACGTCTTCGCCGTACACGCCATAGGCCGCCAACTGACTAAGTTCCAGAAAGGCCGAGCCCGTGTCCAGCAACCGGTCAATCCGCTCACGGGGCAGCAACTTGCCACGTGAGGTGTGGCGTTCTTGGGCCTTGGCGCCGCCACCTTGCTGCACCTGCTCAAGCAACGCGTGCAGGGCGTCGACCTGTTTGAGCATGGCCTCGCGGTTGGTCGCGAACTCCGCAGAGCGCGGGTTGATGGTCGTATGCAAGATGGACATACGTGCGCTCCTCAGCGGGTTTCGTTAAACAGTTCGCGACCAATCAACATACGGCGGATTTCACTGGTGCCCGCGCCGATCTCGTAGAGCTTGGCGTCACGCAGCAGGCGCCCGGCGGGGAACTCGTTGATGTAGCCGTTACCGCCCAGAATCTGGATCGCGTCGAGGGCCATTTGCGTGGCGCGCTCGGCGCTGTACAAGATCACCCCGGCGGCGTCCTTGCGCGTGGTTTCGCCACGTTCGCAGGCAGCCGCCACCGCGTACAGGTAAGCGCGGCTGGCATTGAGCTGGGTGTACATATCGGCCACCTTGCCCTGGATCAGCTGGAACTCACCGATGCTCTGGCCAAACTGTTTGCGGTCGTGGATGTACGGCACCACCAGGTCCATGCACGCCTGCATGATCCCGGTCGGGCCGCCCGAGAGCACGACGCGCTCGTAATCGAGGCCACTCATCAACACTTTGACGCCTGCATTGAGGGTGCCCAGGAGGTTTTCTTCAGGCACTTCAACGTCGTCGAAAAACAGTTCGCAGGTGTTCGAGCCGCGCATGCCGAGCTTGTCGAAATGGGTGCTGCGGCTGAAGCCTTTCCAGTCACGCTCAACAATAAAAGCGCTGATGCCGTGTGGGCCTTTTTCCAGGTCGGTTTTGGCGTAGATCACATACGTGTTGGCGTCCGGGCCGTTGGTGATCCAGGTTTTGCTGCCGTTAAGGACGAAATGATCACCGCGCTTGTCGGCCCGCAGCTTCATCGACACCACGTCAGACCCTGCATTGGGCTCGCTCATGGCCAGGGCGCCAATGTGTTCGCCGCTGATCAACTTGGGCAGGTATTTGAGTTTTTGCGCGTGGCTGCCGTTACGGTTGATCTGGTTGACGCACAGGTTGGAGTGCGCCCCGTACGAAAGGGCCACAGACGCCGAGCCGCGGCTGATTTCTTCCATGGCGACCACGTGTGCCAGGTAGCTCAGGCCAGTGCCGCCGTATTCTTCCGGCACGGTGATGCCCAGCAGGCCCATGTCACCGAACTTGCGCCACATGTCGGCGGGGAACAGGTTGTCTTTGTCGATTTGCGCCGCGCGGGGGCTGAGTTCGTCAGCCACAAAGGCTTGTACCTGATCGCGCAGCATGTCGATGGTTTCGCCCAGGGCGAAGTTCAAAGTCGGGTAGCTCATGGGGCACCTTGGTCATTGTTCTTATAAACGGCGTTAACAGCATCGCCATGGGTAAGCTTTACGTTAACGTAAACTTGGCAATGAATGCTGTCAATGACCTTTACGTTAACGTCAACTTGGTTCAGAGTAATTGCTATTCTGCACAGAGGGAATGCGTGAGTGCGCGTCTTCCCCATGCTCCCAAAACAATCACAAGAGGAGTTGTCATGAAGCCGCAATCTGTCCCCAGTTACAGCCAGGGCGCGCTGGACAAGCCGTTGCTGGCGATGACCATCGGTCAGGCGTTCGATCAAACCGCTGCCCGCTACCCCGACGGTGAAGCGTTGGTGGTGCGCCATCAGCAGCAGCGTTACAACTGGGCGCAGTTGGCTCAGGCCGTTGACCTTCACGCCAGGGCCTTTCTGGCGTTGGGCATGCAGGCAGGCGATCGGTTGGGCGTGTGGGCGCCTAACTGTGCCGAGTGGTTTATCTGCCAGTTTGCCAGCGCCAAAATTGGCGTGATTCTGGTCAACATCAACCCGGCCTATCGTTTGTCTGAGCTTGAATACGTGCTCAAACAATCAAAGTGCCAGTGGCTGGTGAGCGCGAGCACGTTCAAGACCTCGAACTACCACGCCATGCTCCAGGAGTTGCTGCCTGAGCTGGAAGGGCAGGCGGCCGGGCAACTCAATAGCGAGCGTTTTGAAGACTTGCGCGGGGTGATCAGCCTCGATGCACAACCGCCCGCAGGGTTCTTGCCCTGGCCGCAACTGGCCACATTGGGCAGCGGCGTTGCAGTGCAGCAACTCTACGCACGACAGGCCAGCCTTCAGCCCGATCAGCCGGTGAACATTCAATACACCTCTGGCACCACGGGCTTCCCCAAAGGTGCGACGCTCAGCCACCGCAATATTCTCAACAACGGTTACATGGTTGGCGAAAGCCTGGGGTTGACGGCCGCTGACCGGCTGGTGATTCCGGTGCCGCTGTATCACTGCTTTGGCATGGTGATGGGCAACCTGGGCTGTGTGACCCACGGCACCACAATGATTTACCCCAGTGAAGCCTTTGACCCCACGCTGACCCTGCAAGCCATTGCCGAAGAGCGGGCCACGGCGCTGTATGGCGTGCCGACCATGTTTATCGCCTTGCTCGATCACCCCGAGCGCGCCGGCTTTGACGTGTCGAGCCTGCGTACCGGGATCATGGCCGGTGCCACCTGTCCGATAGAAGTGATGCGCCGCGTGATCAGCGAAATGCACATGGGCGAGGTACAAATTGCTTATGGCATGACTGAAACCAGCCCGGTGTCCATGCAGACCGGGCCGGATGATGATCTTGAATTACGCGTGACCACCGTAGGGCGTACCCAGCCGCACCTGGAGAACAAGCTGATAGACGCCGAAGGCAATATCGTCGCTCGCGGTGAGGTGGGTGAGCTGTGCACCCGTGGTTACAGCGTGATGCTGGGTTACTGGAACAACCCGCAAGCGACCCGCGAAGCCTTGGACAGCGAAGGCTGGATGCACACCGGTGACCTGGCAGAGATGAATGAGCAGGGCTATGTGCGCATTGTCGGGCGTAACAAGGACATGATCATTCGGGGCGGCGAGAACATTTACCCGCGTGAGCTGGAAGAGTTCTTTTTCACCCACCCTGCGGTGGCGGATGTGCAGGTTATCGGGATCCCGGATGAAAAATACGGCGAAGAAATTGTCGCCTGGATCAAATTTCACCCCGGCCACAGTGCCAATGAACTTGAGCTGCAAACGTGGTGCAAGTCGCGCATCGCCCACTTCAAGACGCCACGACACTTCAAGTTTGTCGACGTCTTCCCGATGACCGTGACCGGCAAGATCCAAAAATTCAAAATGCGCGAAATCAGTATTTTGGAGATCAGAAAGGTCTAGGCCGCTGGTTTTATGTGGAACTCTGTTTGTCGTGGGAGCGGGCTTGCTCGCGAATGGGTCGGCGGTGTGCAACAAGCACACCGCGTTGGCTGA
Source organism: Pseudomonas sp. PS01297 (assembly GCF_029959305.1). Lineage (NCBI taxonomy): Bacteria > Pseudomonadati > Pseudomonadota > Gammaproteobacteria > Pseudomonadales > Pseudomonadaceae > Pseudomonas > Pseudomonas sp. PS01297. The sequence continues at coordinate 14 of NZ_JASCPQ010000035.1, read as the reverse complement.
ATCGCGAGCAAGCC
>NZ_JASCPQ010000034.1:0-50753 GCF_029959305.1 Pseudomonas sp. PS01297 | reverse complement strand
AGCTTGCCTCGCGATCTTTTGATCTTCTAAAAGATCGCGAGGCAAGCTCGCTCCTACAAAATCAGGTTTTCACGTGGAAATATTTCTTTACGCTCCGTAAAGCTATCTCTACAAAATCAACAGGTTATCCGGCATAACTACCCGTTTTACCCCTTCTGTAAAGAAAATTTTCCATAAAAAGGGCTGCTGGTAATATTTCTGACCGTTTATTGGCTTGTTTCGTCTTGCAAACGGCGGTGTGATGGGATCTTGCCTACGAGCGGGTGTACAATGCGCCGCGTTTTAACTGTGACCCAATTGCGTACCCGCGCTTTTTGCGCTGCTCAACCCCGTGATGAGTGGCCAAAACCTCGAGGCTAACCCGCCTTGTTAACTCCGCATCGCCACAAGCGTTGCGGGTTCGATTCCGTCACAGATAAAAACAAACAGGTGACGCATGACTCGTGAAACAACTTTGGATTCCTGGCGTCTGCGCTGGGGTTTGATGTGTGTTGTAGACCCTTCGATCACTGCCTCTGGTGCTCAAGCTACATCGCACTGAATCACATCAAACCTTGTGTGGAACGCTTTCAATGAGTGGAAAAACCTCGCAATCAGGTGAGCTTAAACGCGGCCTGAAAAATCGTCATATCCAGTTGATTGCCCTCGGCGGCGCGATTGGTACTGGCCTGTTCCTCGGCTCGGCCGGGGTGCTCAAATCGGCCGGTCCATCAATGATTCTGGGCTATGCCATCTGCGGCTTCATTGCCTTCATGATCATGCGCCAGCTCGGCGAAATGATCGTCGAAGAGCCCGTTGCCGGCTCCTTCAGCCACTTTGCGCATAAATACTGGGGCGGCTTTGCCGGCTTCCTGTCGGGCTGGAACTGCTGGGTGCTGTACATTCTGGTGGGCATGTCGGAACTGACTGCGGTCGGTAAATACGTGCACTACTGGTGGCCCGAGATCCCGACCTGGGCCTCTGCGGCAGCCTTCTTCGTGCTGATCAACGTGATCAACCTGACCAACGTCAAAGTGTTTGGCGAGGCGGAGTTCTGGTTCGCGATCATCAAGGTCGTGGCCATTATCGGCATGATCGCTCTGGGCAGTTACTTGCTCACCAGTGGTAGCGGCGGCCCTCAGGCTTCCGTCAGCAACCTGTGGTCGCACGGTGGTTTCTTCCCGCACGGCGTGACCGGTTTGTTGATGGCCATGGCCTTCATCATGTTCTCGTTCGGTGGTCTGGAAATGCTCGGTTTCACCGCAGCAGAAGCCGACAAGCCGCGCACGGTGATCCCTAAAGCGATCAACCAGGTAATCTACCGCATCCTGATTTTCTACATCGGTGCGCTGGTGGTTCTGCTGTCGCTGACCCCGTGGGACTCGCTGCTTGAAACCCTCAACGCCGGTGGCGACAGCTACAGCAGCAGCCCGTTCGTACAAGTGTTCTCGATGCTGGGCAGCAGCACCGCAGCGAACATCCTCAACTTCGTGGTACTGACTGCGGCGTTGTCGGTGTACAACAGCGGCACCTACTGCAACAGCCGTATGCTGCTGGGCATGGCGCAGCAGGGCGATGCGCCCAAAGCGCTGGCCAAGATCGACAAGCGCGGCGTGCCGGTCAATGCCATTCTGGCTTCGGCAGCAGTGACGGTGATTGCGGTACTGCTCAACTACTGGATGCCGCACGACGCGCTGGAACTGCTGATGTCGCTGGTGGTTGCGACCCTGGTGATCAACTGGGCGATGATCAGCTACTCGCACTTCAAGTTCCGCCAGCACATGAACAAAACCGCGCAAACCCCGCTGTTCAAGGCGCTGTGGTACCCGTACGGCAACTACATCTGCCTGGCGTTTGTAGCGTTCATTCTGGTGATCATGCTGTTGATCCCGGGCATTCGCATCTCGGTGTTCGCGATGCCGATTTGGGTGGCCTTTATGGGGCTCTGCTACTGGTTGAAACCCAAGCGTGTAGAACACGCCTCTGCCGAGGTTTACAGCCCGGCCAAGTAAATTGATCTGTTAAACAACACACCCGGCCACCGCGCCGGGTGTGTTGTTTGTGGGGTATGCTGCACGCCCTGCTGATGGACCTTTGTAATGCTGGTGATTTCCAACAACGTGCATATCCCCGATACCGAAATCGAACTGACGGCTATTCGTGCCCAGGGCGCGGGCGGGCAGAACGTCAACAAAGTCTCAAGCGCCATGCATTTGCGTTTCGACATCCCCAACTCATCCTTGCCGCCTTTTTACAAAGAGCGACTGCTGGCGCTGCGTGACAGTCGCATCACCAGTGACGGGGTGTTGATCATCAAGGCGCAGCAATACCGCACCCAGGAACAGAACCGGGCGGATGCGCTGGAGCGTTTGCTTGAATTGATCGTGAGCGCGACCAAGGTCGAGAAAAAGCGCCGCCCGACCAAGCCGACCCTGGGCTCAAAAAAGCGTCGCCTCGAATCCAAGACCAAACGCGGCAGCATCAAAGCCGGGCGGGGCAAGGTGGACTTTTAAGTCAAAAGACCTCAGCCAGAAGGGGGTTGTTCTTAACTGTCTCGTGCAAGCTTTGCCTGCCGATACAAATAAACACTCAGCAGCACCCCGCTAAACGACGCCAATGCTGCAAACAGGAAGATCGAGGTAAAGCCAAAACCTGCCGCCACCGCGCCCACCAGCGGCCCGGTGATGCCCAATGACAGGTCGATAAACAGCGAGTACGCGCCCACCGCTGCGCCTCGGCTGGAGGCAGGCACCAGGTTAACCGCCTCAACGCCCAGCGCCGGAAACACCAGCGAAAAGCCAAAACCGCTCAGCGCCGCACCGGCCAATGCCAGGTGCGGGTCAGGCGCCAGCCACAGCAACAGCAAGCCCAGGGTTTCGACGCTCAGGCAGGCAATAGCGACGCGAAAGCCGCCCAGGCGGTTGATCATGTTGCCAAATAGCAACCGCGCACTGATAAAACTGGCGCCAAACAGGCTCAGGCACAGCGCGGCGTTTTCCCAGTGGTTGGTGGCGTAATACAGGGTGATAAAGGTGGCGATGGTGCCAAAACCAATCGAGCCCAGCGCCAAACCTGTACCGTGGGGCAGCACCCGGCCCAGCACGTGCAGAAACGGCAAGCGTACGCCGCTGACAATGGGCGCGGCCACTTTTGGCCAGGCCAGCAGCAAGCCCAGCGTGGCCAGGGCAATGATGCTCACGCCCAGGCTCCACATGCCCAAATGACCGACCATCACCACGCCCAGCGGTGCACCAATGGCAATGGCGCCGTAGCTGGCGATGCCGTTCCAGGAGATGACCTTGGCGGTGTGGGCGGCGCCCACCCGGCCAATGCCCCAGCCGATCGACCCCGAACCCACCAGGCTTTCAGCGCTGCCCAGCACCAGCCGGCCCAACAGCAGGCTGGCCAGGCTCCAGGCAGGTGCCGCGGCCAGCCAGCTTGAAGTCAGCATCAACACACCGCTGAGGCCGCAACCGGCCAAGCCGTACATGACTGCGCGCTTGCTGCCCTGGTTATCGATGATGCGGCTGGCGTAAGGGCGGCTCAGGAGCGTGGCCAGATATTGCACGCTGATCACCAGCCCGGCGATGACCGTGCCATAGCCCAGGTGGTTGTGAACGTAACCGGGCAATACGGCCAGCGGGATGCCGATGTTCAAATAGCCGATAAAGGTAAACAGAACGATGGAAACCACTTGCAGCGTGATTGCCATAGGGCGTTGTGTTTCAGGCATTGGGTAGGGGTCCTGCGGGGAGCGGTAAGGTGCAGATTACAACGGTGCAACCAATTGTGTCGCAATTAAAGCAGCCAATGCGTTTTCCTGGGTGCCGAAGCGCTTAAGCAGCAGGGCCTGCTTTTGTGGGCTGAGACGCTCCCAGAGCTCGATCATTTTTTCGGCGGTGCCGATCAGGACGCTGGCCTGGGTGTCGCTGAAGGTGTCAGTCACGCTGTTGTCCGCGAGAAGAGAAGGGTGGCGCAATTGTGTCAGGCGGTATGAAAAACCTGAAGCTTTTCGCACCGCCTGATAGATGGCCGGTCAGTCTTCGCTGTCGGCCTGGAGGCTGTCTTGAGCCTCTTCCAGTGCGGGGTTTTCGCCACTGGTGTGTTGCGGGGTTGGCTGCTGAGTTTCATGCAGGCTTGGGAAGGGGAGGTTTGGGATCTCGTGCATCGTCGCGCTCCTCGTAAGGTGTGTTTTTAAATCGCTGGGTAAATCGGCGCTTTTAAAAAGCAAGGGCAGGATACAGGAGGGAGTGTGACAATTTGTCTTTTTATTGCGTCTGGCGCCGATTGTGGCGATTTATTCATCTTGCAATGTGTAGCCGCTGCCGCAGGCTGCGATGGGCTGCGTAGCGGCCCCAGGCTTCTTGTCTGAAAGAAAGCGAAGGTCCTGCGGCCCTTATCGCAGCCTGCGGCAGCGGCTACAGGTTTAGTGCTGGCAGACCTGTGCTATGGCCTTGGCGAGTAGGTCCAGGCGGGTGCCATCGACCCCGGCCATGTTGGCGCGCCCTGAGCCGACCATGTAAACGCTGTGTTTTTCACGCAGCACTTGCACTTGCTCGGTGCTCAACCCGGTGTACGAGAACATCCCGCGTTGCTGGTTGATGTGCGCAAAACGCTCGGCCAAACCGAACGGCGTCAGCGCCTCGACCAACCCACTGCGCAGTTGCGCGATGCGGCTACGCATGGCTTCCACTTCGGCGGCCCACTGCGCCTTGAGCTGCGCATCACCGAGGATGGTCGCCACCACGGCGGCGCCATGATCCGGCGGGTTGGACCACAAGTTACGCGCCAGATACGCCAGTTGGCTGCGCACATCGGTCAATTTTTCGGCGTCATTGGCACACACGATCAACGCGCCGACACGCTCACGGTACAGGCCGAAGTTCTTCGAGCAAGAGCTGGTGATCAGCACTTCAGGCAGTTCGTTCACGAACAGGCGTGTTGACCAGGCATCTTCTTCCAGGCCATCGCCGAAGCCCTGATAGGCAAAGTCGATCAGGGGCAGCAGTTCGCGCCGACGCACGACATCCAGCACCTGCAGCCAGTCTTCCTGCGACAGGTCAAAGCCGGTCGGGTTGTGGCAGCACGCGTGCAGCAACACCACGTCGCCCTTGGGTACGTGCTCCAGGGCGTGAAGCATGGCGGCCACGTTGAGGGTGTTGTCGCGGCCCACGTACGGGTAATGACCCACCTTCAACCCGGCTTCGGCGAAAATGCTTTCGTGGATCGGCCAGGTCGGGTCGCTCAGCCAGATCCCGCGCCCTGGCAGGCAGTGGGCGATAAAGTCGGCCACTAGACGCAATGCGCCGGTACCGCCCGGCGTTTGCGTGGCGCCCGCACGTTTGGTCGCCAGCAGCGGCGAATCAGTGCCCAGTACCAGTTCACTGATCAGTTGGCCAAAACGGCTATCGCCGTGGCCGCCGATGTAGGTTTTAGTCTGTTGCTGATCCACCAGGCGCTGTTCGGCCTGTTTGACTGACGGCAAAATCGGCGTCAGGCCGTTGGCATCTTTATAGACGCCCACGCCTAAGTCGAATTTGTTCGGGTTGCTGTCCTGGTTATAGGCGTCGATCAACCCCAGAATCGGATCGCCTGGCACGCGGCCAATGGCTGAGAAGTGCATTACTTACGACCTTCGGCAGTTTTGGCAACATCATCGGTGCGCGCAGCCATGATGAAATCGTTGCGGTGCAGACCTTTGATCGAGTGGCTCCACCAGGTCACGGTCACTTTGCCCCACTCGGTCAGCAGGCCTGGGTGATGGCCTTCGGCTTCAGAAATTTCGCCAACGGCGTTGGTGAACGCCAAAGCGTGCTTGAAGTTCTTGAACAGAAAAACCTTTTCCAGCTGCATGATGCCGTCGCGAACTTCGATGTTCCAGTCCGGGATCTGCTTGATCAGCATCGGCAACTCTTCGTCGCTGACCTGTGGAGCATCGGCGCGGCAGGCTTCGCAGTGGGCTTGGTTCAATGTGCTCATGGTGTATTCCTGAAATCGATTTTTTATTGGTCTTGAAAAAATAAGGGTTAAGCCGCTTTCGGCTTGGGCGGGAACTTGGGCGCATGCAAGCCCAGCTCCATGCCTTTTTCAACCATGCCCATGATGTCTTCGTGGGCCAGGTCAAACAGGCGCTTCAAGTCCGGCAGAACAAAATACAGCGGCTGCAAAATATCAATTCGATACGGCGTGCGCATGGCTTCCAGCGGATCGAATGGCTGATGTTCAGGTTCTGAAGACAAGCTGTAAACCGTTTCTTTAGGCGAAGACAGAATTCCGCCGCCATACACGCGTTTGCCTTCAGGGGTATTCACCAGGCCGAACTCGATGGTCATCCAGTACAGGCGGGCCAGATACACGCGCTGTTCTTTGCTGGCTTGCAGGCCGAGCTTACCGTAGGTGTGGGTGAATTCAGCAAACCACGGGTTGGTCAGCAGTGGGCAATGGCCAAAAATCTCGTGGAAAATATCCGGCTCTTGCAGGTAATCCAGTTCTTCACGGGTGCGAATAAACGTTGCAACCGGGAACTGCTTGCTGGCCAGTAATTCGAAAAAGGTCTGGAAGGGGATCAAAGCCGGCACGCGGGCAACTTGCCAGCCGGTGGTTTCGCCCAGCACTTTATTGATCTCGCCCAGTTGCGGGATGCGGTCGTGGGGCAGCCCGAGTTTGTCGATGCCTTGCAGGTATTCAGGGCAGGCACGGCCTTCGAGCAATTTGAGCTGGCGGGTAATCAGCGTATTCCACACCCCGTGTTCCTCGGGTGTGTAGTCGATAAAGCCATTGGCATCCGGCTCACGGGCGACGTATTTCGTTTGCTTCATGGTGCTCTCCGCAGAGAAATCGTTTTTATTGTTCTGTCAGGGACGGCGCGTATTCGTTGGTTAAGTGATATCCCAAGTGCTCGCCGGATGCAGCCGGGCAAATATCTCTATTGCCGGAGTGATGTGCATATTTCGTAAATAATTCGTTACGACAAGACAATTGAACTGTCATTCTTGCGTGAGTAATTGCAAAATCGTCAAAAAATCGTGACAGCAAAATGCTCTCCCGAACAAATAAACACCCCTGTAGGAGCGAGCTCGCCTCGCGATCTTTTAAAAAAATCAACAGATCGCGAGGCAAGCTCGCTCCTACAGTTAGCAGATCAATAGCCGAGCCTTGCCCCATGCGTATCAAAGTCCACTGCCAAAACCGGATTGGCATCCTGCGTGACATCCTCAACCTGTTGGTGGCCTACGGCATCAACGTCAAGCGCGGCGAGGTGGGCGGTGATCAGGGCAATGCGATCTATCTGTTTTGCCCAAATCTGATCAACCTTCAGTTCCAGGCACTGCGCCCGAAGTTTGAAACCATCGCTGGGGTTTTTGGCGTCAAACGCGTAGGGCTGATGCCCAGCGAACGCAGGCACATGGAACTCAACGCCTTGCTCGGCGCACTGGAATTCCCCGTGCTGTCCATCGACATGGGCGGCTCGATTGTGGCGGCCAACCGTGCGGCGGCGCAGTTGCTTGGTGTGCGCGTCGATGAAGTGCCGGGCATTGCCCTGTCGCGCTACGCCGAAGACTTCGACTTGCCGGAGCTGGTGCGGGCCAACAAATCGCGGATCAACGGCCTGCGGGTCAAGATCAAGGGGCATGTGTTCCTGGCTGACATCGCGCCACTGCAACTGGAACACGACGACAGCGAAGCCATGGCCGGCGCGGTGCTCACCTTGCACCGGGCCGACCGTCTGGGTGAGCAGATCTATAACGTGCGCAAGCAGGAACTGCGTGGCTTCGACAGCATTTTCCAAAGCTCAAAAGTCATGGCCGCCGTGGTCCGTGAAGCCCGACGCATGGCACCGCTGGATGCGCCTCTATTAATAGAAGGCGAAACCGGCACCGGCAAAGAATTGCTGGCGCGCGCCTGTCACCTGGCCAGCCCGCGGGGGCAATCGCCGCTGATGGCGCTCAACTGCGCCGGTTTGCCCGAGTCGATGGCCGAAACCGAACTGTTTGGCTACGGGCCGGGTGCATTCGAAGGGGCGCGGGCCGAGGGCAAACTGGGGCTGTTGGAACTGACCGCAGGCGGTACGTTGTTCCTGGATGGCGTGGGCGAAATGAGCCCCCGTTTGCAGGTCAAATTGCTGCGTTTTCTGCAGGACGGTTGCTTTCGCCGTGTGGGCAGCGACGAAGAGGTCTACCTCGATGTGCGCGTGATGTGCGCCACGCAGGTGGATTTGTCTGAGCTGTGCGCCCGAGGCGAATTCCGTCAGGACCTTTACCACCGCCTTAACGTGCTGTCGTTGCACATCCCGCCGCTGCGCGATTGCCTGGATGGCCTTGAACCGTTGGTCGAGCATTTTCTCGATCAGGCCAGTCGGCAAATTGGCTGCGCGTTGCCCCGCCTGGCCCCGGCGGCCATGGACCGCTTGAGCCACTACCATTGGCCGGGCAACGTGCGGCAATTGGAAAACGTGTTGTTCCAGGCGGTGTCGCTGTGCGATGGCGGCGTGGTCAAGGCTGAACACATCCGTTTGCCGGACTACGGCGTGCGCCAGCCGCTGGGCGAATTCTCGATGGAAGGCGGGCTGGACCAAATCGTCGGGCGCTTTGAAAAAGCCGTGCTGGAGCGCCTGTACTCCGAACACCCGAGCAGCCGCCTGCTGGGCAAGCGTTTGGGCGTATCGCACACCACCATCGCCAACAAACTGCGCGAGCACGACATCATCAAGCCTGGTCGGGATTAAAAACGCGCAAAAACCTTGTGGGAACGGGCTTGCTCGCGATTGGATCGACACGCAGTGTCAAGTACACCGAGTCGATTGCATCGCGAGCAAGCCCGCTCCCACCGTTTTTTTGTGCCGAACAGGCCGCCCTTTGCCGCAACCGGCATAACCACGCCGGTTTGCCATTTCTGTGACGCTACATAACCCCTCTCAAGCCCCGCCAGCACGGCCTTTTCACCGTCAATAAAAAGTTGGTGCGCAAATTGCTAGTACCCATTCAGTACAGCGGTGGGCGGCAAGCGTCCGTCAGGCAGAGGAATGAGTGTGGACAAGTACCTTTATGTGGCAATGACCGGCGCCAGTCAGAATGCTCTGGCGCAAAAGGCACATGCCAACAATCTGGCGAACATCTCAACCAACGGCTTTCAGCGCGATCTGGAACAGGCGCGTTCGATGCCGGTGTTTGGCGACAGCTTTCCTGCGCGGGCTTTTGCCATGACCGAGCGACCTGCCACGGATTTCACGCCGGGTGCGCTGGTGCAAACCGGGCGTGATCTGGACATCGCCGTCAAAGGCGATGGCTGGCTGGCCGTGCAGGCCCCCGATGGCAGCGAAGCCTATGTGCGTACCGCCAGCATGAATGTCGACTCGCTGGGCATTCTGCGGGCCGGCAATGGCATGCCGGTCATGGGCAACGGCGGGCCGATCGCCGTGCCGCCGCAGCAACAAATTGAAGTGGGCGAAGACGGCACCATCAGCATTCGCGCCATGGGCGAAGGCCCGCGCGTGATGGCTGAAGTGGACCGCATCAAGCTGGTTCAACCGGACCTGCGCTCCATGACTAAAGGCCTCGACGGCCTGATCCACACCGCCAACGGCCAGCCTGCGCCATTCGACGCCAATGTGCGGGTGACCTCGGGGTTTCTGGAGGCCAGCAACGTGAATGCCGTCGAAGAGATGACCTCGGTGCTGGCCCTGTCCAAGCAGTTCGAGTTGCACATCAAAATGATGAACACCGCCAAAGAAGACGACCAGGCCATGACTCGCGTCCTGGCCATGAGCTAATTACTGAAACGTTGCGCCGAAAAACCGGCGCACGAGGAGAGCACGCATGCTTCCGGCACTGTGGGTTGCAAAAACGGGTTTGGCTGCACAAGACACCAACCTGACGACCATTTCCAACAACTTGGCCAACGTCTCGACCACTGGCTTCAAGCGTGATCGTGCCGAGTTCCAGGACTTGCTCTACCAGATCAAACGCCAGCCCGGCGCGCAATCGACCCAAGACAGCGAGCTGCCTTCCGGCCTGCAACTGGGTACCGGTGTGCGCATTGTCGGCACGCAAAAGAACTTCACCGCCGGTAGTTTGCAAACCACCGAGCAGCCGCTGGACATGGCCATCAATGGCCGTGGATTTTTCCAGATCATGCAGCCCGACGGGACCACGGCCTACACCCGTGACGGTACTTTCCACCTTGATTCCAACGGCCAGATCGTCACTGCCAGCGGTTTCACCCTGGAGCCTGCGATTGTCGTGCCTGCCGATGCCGAGACGTTCACCGTCGGCCAGGACGGCACCGTGTCGGTCACCGTGCCCGGCAACGCCGCTGCGCAGATCATCGGCAACCTGCAAACCGCCGACTTCATCAACCCGGCCGGCTTGCAGGCACAGGGCGGTAACCTGTTCCTTGAGACCGCGTCCAGTGGCGCGCCGCAAATCGGCACGCCGGGCCTGAACGGTTTCGGCACCACCATGCAGAACACCCTCGAAACCTCGAACGTCAGCACCGTTGAAGAGATGGTCAACATGATCACCACCCAACGCGCTTACGAGATGAACTCCAAAGTGATCTCCACCGCCGATCAAATGTTGTCGTTTGTGACGCAAAATCTGTAATTACGTGAAGCGGGAGAGGTCATGAAACGCTTTATTTCTGTTCTGGCACTGGGTGGCGTTACGTTTCTGGCGGGCTGTGTCAGCCCGCCGCCACGCCCTAATGATCCGTACTACGCCCCGGTACTGCCGCGCACACCGCTGCCGGCGGCGGCGAACAACGGCTCGATTTACCAGGCCGGTTTTGAACAGAACCTGTACAGCGACCGCAAGGCATTCCGGGTGGGTGACATCATCACCATCACCCTGAACGAGCGCACCCAGGCGAGCAAAAACGCCAACTCGGCCATCGGTAAAAACAGCAACACCAACATCGGCCTGACTTCGCTGTTCGGTGGCGGCATGACCACCAACAACCCATTGGGCGGTGCCGACCTGAGCCTCAACGCAGGCTACAGCGGCAGCCGCGCCACCAAGGGCGACAGCAAGGCCGGGCAGGGCAACAGCCTGACCGGTTCGATCACCGTGACCGTGGCCGACGTTCTGCCTAACGGCATCATCGCCGTGCGCGGCGAGAAGTGGATGACCTTGAACACTGGCGACGAACTGGTGCGAATCGCCGGGCTGGTCCGCGCGGATGACATCTCTACCGATAACACCGTGTCCTCGACCCGCGTGGCCGATGCGCGCATTACCTACTCGGGGACGGGCTCGTTTGCCGATGCCAGCCAGCCGGGCTGGTTTGACCGCTTCTTCCTTAGCCCACTGTTTCCTTTCTGACCGGACCGACCATGCCGAACCTCAAGCACCTGCTGGCAGCCGTATTGCTGCTGTCGACAACCCTGGGCGCTCACGCCGAGCGGTTGAAAGACATCGCCAGCATTTCGGGTGTGCGTTCCAACCAATTGATTGGGTATGGCTTGGTGGTCGGGCTTAACGGCACGGGCGACCAGACCACGCAAACCCCGTTCACCCTGCAGACCTTCAACAACATGCTCTCGCAGTTCGGCATTAAAGTGCCGCCGGGTTCGGGCAACGTGCAGTTGAAAAACGTCGCAGCCGTGTCGATCAGCGCCGATCTGCCCGCGTTCGCCAAGCCGGGGCAGGTGATCGACATCACCGTGTCCTCCATCGGCAACTCGAAAAGCCTGCGCGGCGGCACACTGTTGCTGACCCCGCTCAAGGGCATTGACGGCAACGTCTACGCCGTTGCCCAAGGCAATCTGGTGGTCGGCGGCTTTGACGCAGAAGGCCGTGACGGCTCGAAAATCACCGTCAACGTACCGTCAGCCGGGCGCATTCCGGGCGGTGCTTCGGTTGAGCGCGCCGTACCCAGCGGTTTCAATCAGGGCAACAGCCTGACCCTGAACCTCAACCGTTCCGACTTCACTACCGCCAAGCGCGTGGTCGACAAGATCAACGACCTGCTGGGGCCGGGTGTGGCTCAGGCGATTGATGGCGGCTCGATCCGCGTCACCGCGCCCTTGGACCCTAGCCAGCGCGTCGACTACCTGTCGATTCTGGAAAACCTCGAAGTGGATCCGGGCCAGGCCGTGGCCAAGGTCATCATCAACTCGCGCACCGGCACCATCGTGATCGGGCAGAACGTCAAGGTATCGCCTGCGGCGGTGACCCACGGCAGCTTGACCGTGACCATCACCGAAGACCCGATCGTCAGCCAGCCGGGCCCGCTGTCCAACGGCCAGACGGCGGTAGTGCCGCGCTCGCGGATCAACGCCCAGCAAGAAGCCAAGCCGATGTTCAAGTTTGGCCCGGGCACCACCCTCGACGAAATCGTCCGGGCGGTGAATCAGGTGGGCGCGGCGCCGGGGGACCTGATGGCGATCCTCGAAGCCCTGAAACAGGCCGGCGCCTTGCAAGCCGACCTGATCGTGATCTGAGGCCAACGGCATGGACATGCGTAAGAGTGGCGTCGTCGGTGACAGCGATTCGGGGGCGTTCAGCGACCTCAATCGTCTGAACAACCTGAAGGTCGGCGACCGTAACAGCGACGGCAATATGCGCAAGGTTGCGCAGGAATTCGAGTCGCTGTTCCTCAACGAAATGCTCAAGTCCATGCGTTCGGCCAACGAAGTGCTGGGCAAGGACAACCCGCTGAACACGCCTGCGGCCAAGCAATACCAGGAAATGTACGACCAGCAACTGTCGGTGACCCTGTCACGCCAGGGCGGCGGCATTGGCTTGGCCGATGTGCTGATGCGCCAGATGTCGAAAAACAAATCAGTGGTGCCGGGTGACGTGCCCGCCACGCCCGCTGTGGCCGCAGAAACCAAGGCCGCAGCGCCTGCCACGACCACCACCAACAGCCCGTTCGTGCGCTCCAACGGCCAACGGGCCTTGTGGGCCGCGCGGGTGGCCACGCCTGCGGTCGATGGCGGGCACAAAAATGACATGGCGATGCTCAACCAGCGTCGTCTGGCGTTACCGAGCAAATTGACCGACCGCCTGTTGGCCGGGATTGTGCCGTCGGCTGACTCGGCGCGTTCCACCCTCAACACCAGCACCGTGCCGGGCCGTACCAGCCCGGCGCTGGACGCGGTGATCAAGGGCAGCCGTCAGCCGATGCTCAGCGCCTCCGGGGTGCACGGGCGCATGCAGATTTATGGTCGCGCCGTGGCCCAGCCGCCGTTGGCACCGGCCAAACAAGCCTTTGAATCGCCGGATGCGTTCGTTGCCACCATGTTGCCGATGGCGCAGCAAGCGGCCGACCGGATTGGCGTCGACCCGCTGTACCTGGTCGCGCAAGCGGCACTGGAAACCGGTTGGGGCAAATCGGTCATGCGTCAACAAAACGGCAACAGCAGTTACAACCTGTTCGGCATCAAGGCCACCGGCAATTGGCAGGGCGCGCAGGCGCGGGCCATTACCAGTGAGTTCCGTGACGGGCAGATGGTCAAGGAGACGGCGGACTTCCGTTCCTATAACTCCTACCAAGACAGCTTCCACGACCTGGTGACCCTGCTGCAGAGCAACAATCGTTATAAAGATGTGCTCAACGCAGCCGATAAACCAGAGCAGTTTGTTCGTGAGCTGCAGAAGGCCGGTTACGCGACCGACCCTGAGTACGCGAGCAAGATTTCGCAGATTGCCAAGCAAATGAAAACCTACCAGAGCTACGTCTCGACGGGTTCTCTCACGCATTTATAAGGTTTGAACCATGGCGAGTTTGATCAACATCGGGATGTCGGGGCTTAACGCCAGCCAAGGGGCCTTGGCCACCGTGGGCAATAACATTGCCAACGCCAATACCTCGGGCTACTCGCGTCAGCAAGTGGTGCAGAGCAGCGCGGGCTCGCAACAGGTGAGCGGGGTGTTTATCGGTACCGGGACCACCCTGGCCGACGTGCGCCGGGTGTACAACTCCTACCTCGACGCCCAGTTGCAAGCCACCACATCGCTCAACGGCGACGCCCAGGCGTATCTCGACCAGATCGGCTCGATCGACAAACTGCTCTCGGACAAAAGCACCGGTGTGTCGTCGGCGCTGAACAGCTTTTTCGCCTCCTTGCAGACAGCGGCCGGGGCGCCAGGTGACAGTTCCACGCGGCAATTGCTGCTGACCAATGCGCAAACCCTGAGCAACCGCTTCAACTCGATTTCGACTCAACTCAACCAGCAAAACGACGGCATCAACAGCCAGCTGGACACCCTGACCTCGATGGTCAACCAGCACACAGCCACCATTGCCTCGCTGAACAAGCAAATTGCCCAGGCCACCACCGCAGGCAACACTCCCAACGACCTGATGGATGCCCGCAACGAAGCGGTGCGCACCCTCAACGAGTTGGTCGGGGTGTCGGTTCAAGAGCACGACAACGTGTACGACATCACCCTCGGCACTGGTCAGGCGCTGGTGCAGGGCAATACCTCGAACACCTTGTCGGCGGTGCCCAGCAAAACCGACAAAAGCCAGTTCAGCATCCAGATCAACTACCCGCAGTCCAGCTCCGACGTCACTTCGGTGCTCACCGGCGGCAAAATCGGCGGCCTGCTGCGTTATCGCGAAGACGTGCTGGCCCCGTCCATCAATGAACTGGGGCGCACGGCCATTGTGTTGGCCGATGCCTTCAATCAGCAGTTGGGGCAGGGGCTGGACGCCAACGGTGAGTTTGGCTCGTCCCTGTTCAGCAGCATCAACAGTGACAAGGCGATTAGCCAGCGCAGCCTGGCCGCGACCGGCAATAGCGCAGGCTCGGGCAACCTCGACGTAAAAATCACCAACAGCGGCGCACTGACCACCTACGACTATCAGGTCACGTTCACCAGCGACAACGAGTACACGGTCAAGCGCTCGGACGGCACCAACATGGGCGCCTTCAAGCTCGATCAAGACCCGCCGGCGGTGATCGACGGCTTCAGCATGAGCCTTAATGGCGGCGCGTTGAGTAAGGGCGACAGCTTCAAAGTCAGCCCCACCGCCAATGGCGCCAGCAGCCTCAGCGTGCAAATGACCGATGCCAGTAAATTGGCGTTCGCCGGGCCTTTGGTGGCCGTTAAAGGCGGCTCCAACAGCGGCACCGGCGCGGCGAGCGGCCTGAGCCTGTCGCAAGCGCTGAATATTTATGGCGGCGCGGACTTGGGCAAAGCGCAAAGCGAAATCGAAGGTGCGATGCCGGTGCGCATTGCCTTTGACGAAGCCAGCGGCGGCACCCAGGGCTATCGCATCCTCAATGAAAAGGGCGAGAAGATCGGCGAAGGCACCATCGTTCCGGGCCAGGACAACAAAGTCACGATCAAGGTGCCGGTGCTCGATGCCTCGGGCGCGGCGGTGACCAACCCGGACGGCACGCCAAAAACTGTTAACTTCGACACCACCCTCAGCGGCTCCCCGGCCAAAGGGGACAGTTTTGATATTCGCTTCAACAAGGACGGCAAGGCTGACAACAGCAACGCCAACCAACTGTTGGGCCTGCAAACCAAGCAGACCGTGGGCGTGACCGGCGGTGGAGGCGGGGCGAGCCTCGGCACCTCCTACAGCCAGTTGGTCTCCAAGGTCGGCGGCAAAGCCAGCCAGGCCAGCGTCGACGGCACCGCCAACACGGCTGCCCTGGCGTACGCCACGCAAACCCGCAACTCGGTGTCGCAGGTCAACCTGGACGAAGAAGCCTCCAACCTGGTCAAGTTCCAGCAGTACTACACCGCATCGTCGCAAATCATCAAAGCGGCGCAAGAAACCTTCAGCACGCTGATCAACAGTCTTTAAGGGAGCACTCGACGATGCGTATTTCCACTGCCCAGTTTTTTGAGTCGACCAGCACCACCTACCAGAACAACTTCTCGTCGGTGATCAAGACCCAGCAGCAGATAGACTCCGGCGTGCGCATCCAGACCGCTGCCGATGATCCGGTGGGGGCTGCGCGTTTGCTGCAACTGCAGCAGCAAAAAGACATGTTGGGTCAGTACTCCGCCAACATGGACAGCATCAAGTCGTCGCTGAGCAATCAGGAAAGCGTGCTCGACAGCATCAATAACTCCCTGCAAAAAGCCGGTGAGCTGGCGCTGCGGGCGGGCGGTCTGACCAACGACGCCGACCGCTTGGCGGTGGCCAACGAACTGGGCAGCATCGAAGACCAGGTGTTCAGCCTGCTCAACAGCAAAGATTCCGCGGGCAACTACATGTTCTCGGGCTCCAAGACCGACACCCAGCCGTACATCCGCAACAACGATGGCACCTACACCTATCAGGGCGATGACACTCAGCTCAACCTCAAGGTCTCGGACACCCTGACCCTGGCGGGCAGCGACACGGCCAAAAGCTTTATGGAGAACTCGGTAAACACCGGGCGCACCCAGAGCACCTTGCAGCCGATGCTCGACCCGGACGGCGCGGTGGTGCCGGACAAAGGCGTGGTTGCCGTGTCATCGGGTCTGGTGACCTCCAGCGCGGTGTTCAACAAGAGCTTTGCCGCAGGCCAGCCGTATACCCTGGAATTCACCAGCAGCACCCAATACACCCTCAAAGATGCCGAGGGCAAAGACGTGACCTCGGAGATCCCGGGCAACGGCGTGTTCGATTCGACCAAAGAGGGCGCGCACAGCATCAGCCTGCGCGGGGTGTCCTTTGACATCAACCTGAACCTCAAGGACATTGCCCCGACCGACCAGGACGCGGCGGTCAAGGGCCATACCTTCACCCTGCAAGCCAAGCCCGACACCTTCAATGCCTCGCGCACCCCGAGCAACAGCTCGACGGCGCAAATCACCGGCTCCAACGTGACCAGCGCGGGCACTTACAGCGACAGTTTTCCGAGCAATGGCGCGGTGATCAAGTTCACCAGCGCCACCGAGTACGAGGTCTACGCGCAGCCAGTGACAGACAGCAGCAAGTCGATTGCCAAGGGCACCCTGGCCGATGGCTCGCTGGAAGCCATGGGCGTCAAATTTGACTTCACCGGTACCCCGGCCTCGGGCGACCAGTTTGTTGTCAGCAACAACAACCACCAGAGCCAGAGCGCGCTGGACACCATCAGCGAATTGCGCAAGGCGTTAGTGGTGCCGAGTGAAAAAGACGCGGCGGCTTCGCGCATGCAGCGTGACGCCATCAACACCGCGATTGGCAACCTGAAAAACGCCAGCGCCAGCATCGACACCGCCCGAGGCTCAATCGGTGCGCGGTTGAACGCGGTAGACATTCAATTCGACGAAAACACCAGCATGGGCCTGGCCAACGACTCCACCACCGCGGCCATCGGCAACACCGACACCGCGAGCGCGGCCACCCAACTGGCCTTCCAGAAATCCATGCTCGAAGCCTCGCAACTGGCGTTCGTCAAAATCTCCCAGCTCAGCCTGTTCAACCAGCTGTGATCTAAACCCGTAGTCGCTGACGAGGCACGAGGCACGAGGCTGCGATGGGTTGCGAAGCGACCCCCGTTTTGGCGGTCCTGCGGCCCGCATCGCAGCCTCGTGCCTCGACAGCGACTACAACTTCTCTGAAATCTTTTGTATAAAACCACACAAATTAGAGTGACCTATGAGTCACAACGCGCATCTTCACTGTATCGTGTGAAACGTTTGGGCGGGCGCCGGGCTATTTTCAGCTGATTTGTGTGGTTTTTTGCAGGTGTCAGGTGCCCATTTCGCCGCTGTTTTTGCGCGACGAAGCCCTCTTATTGTCAACGCCCCTCGGTTAGCTGAGCGGGTGATCTCCAGCTATTAGTATTGGGAAGCCACAATGATTGGCATTAAAAGCATCGCCAGTTACGTGCCTGCAAACGGCGTAGACAACTACGCTCAGGGCGCGAAGTTCTCCAAGGACGAAGACTTCATTCTGGGCAAGATTGGCTCGGCCTTCTTGCCGCGTAAAGATGCTGACCAGGAAACCTCAGACCTGTGCGTCGAAGCCGTCAACGCACTGTTCGCCAACAACCCGCAGCTCTCGCGTGAATCCATCGACGCGCTGATCGTCGTCACCCAGAACGGTGACGCCGAAGGCCTGCCGCACACCGCCGCCATCGTGCAAGACAAGCTGGGCCTGCCGACCCACGTGGCCGCGTTCGACATTTCCCTGGGCTGTTCGGGCTACGTGTATGGCATCTACGCCATGAAAGGCTTTATGGAAGCCGCGGGCCTGAAAAACGGCTTGCTGGTGACCGCCGACCCGTATTCCAAAATCGTCGATCCCGAAGACCGCAACACCACCATGCTGTTTGGCGACGCCGCCACCGCCACCTGGATGGGCGAAGACGCCACCTGGCAGCTGGGCAAAGCCAAATTCGGCACCGACGGCTCGGGCGCACCGCACCTGAAAGTCAGCGACGGCGTGTTCTTTATGAACGGTCGCCAGGTGTTCAACTTCGCCTTGGTCAAAGTCCCGGCGCACCTGCACGAGCTGCTGGACGAGTCCGAACTCAAAGCCACAGACATCGACGCGTTCTGCATCCACCAGGGCAGCGCAGCGATTGTTGACGCCGTGGCCCGTCGTTTTGAAGAAAGCGAGCCCGAGAAGTTCATCAAGGACATGGTCGAGACCGGCAACACCGTGTCGTCGAGCATTCCGTTGCTGCTGGAAAAGCACGTGATGGACGCCACCTGGAAGCGCGTCGCGCTAAGCGGGTTCGGTGTGGGCCTGTCGTGGGGCTCGGCGATCATCTATCGCGACTAAACACTCGCTTAAACACAAAACGCCCAAGGCCGCAAAGCCTTGGGCGTTTTGCGTTCCATCGCCTCTGTAGGAGCGAGCTCGCCTCGCGATCTTTTAGAAGATCAACAGATCGCGAGGCAAGCTCGCTCCTACAGGCAATGCGCAACCCCTTGAAACACAAGGCATGAAACCCCGCCTGTAAAAAAAATCAAAAAAGCCCTCAAGCATCCTGCCATCACGACGATAACTATTACGAAGGTTCTCTAGGCCACACCCGGCGGTTGCCAGGGCCGGAAGCCGCAGTATTTATCTAATGAGGATTTCGTCATGGCTTTATCCGTAAACACCAACGTCACGTCCCTGACCGTTCAGAAAAACCTGAACAAAGCCGGTGATGCGCTGAGCACCTCGATGACCCGTCTGTCTTCCGGCCTGAAAATCAACAGCGCCAAAGACGACGCCGCTGGCCTGCAAATGGCCAACCGTCTGACTTCGCAGACCAAAGGCATGACCGTAGCGATCGCCAACGCCAACAACGCCAGCTCGATTGCTCAGACCGCTGAAGGCGCGATGCAAGAGTCGACCAACATTCTGCAACGTCTGCGTGAACTGGCCCTGCAAGCGTCCAACGGTGACAAAAGCGCCGACGACCGTGCTGCGCTGCAGCAAGAATTCACGGCTAAAACCGGTGAGCTGACCCGTATTGCTCAAACCACCACCTTCGGTGGCCGTAACATCCTGGACGGTTCGTTCCAGAACCAATCTTTCCAGGTCGGCGCGGATGCTAACCAGACCATCACCTTCGGCATGACCGACATCAGTGCTGCATCGTTGAAGGGTACTTCGAGCGAAGCCACTGTTGCGGGTACCAAGACTTCGTTGACGGCTTCGGTAACGGGTCAGGCTGTGACTTATCCTGGTGCTGCTGATGGTACTGCGGGGTTGGGCAGTGCTGCAGATATCAAAATCAATGGCACTACCATTAAATTGACAGCCGCTTTGGCTGATGCGACAGCAGTTGCTGGTGAAATTAACAAGGCGACTGCTGATAGCGCTGACACACCACCTGTACCTGGTACCGGGGTTAAAGCAACAGTAGTAGAAGGTCGTCTGCAGTTGACTTCGCTTGACGGTAAATCCATCAAGCTGGAAAACGGTGACGGTGCTGATGGTGCAGGTGCACTGAGCAAGATCGGCCTGGCAGCCGGCACGAGCGCTCCTAAGCTTGCCGAAGCGTCCTCTATCAACCTGAACGGTACCGATATCAAATTCGCTGCCAATTCGTCCATTGCTGATGTTGTTTCGTCCATCAACAGTGCAAGCACCGGCGTAACAGCCAGTCTGAAGGATGATGGCACACTGAGTCTGTTCTCCACCAAGGACATCAAGGTTGGCAATGGCAGCACCGCATCGGGTCTGAAAGAGTTGGGTCTGGATGCTGCTGCCGCTGTTGGTACTGCGCCGAATCTTGGTGTTACAAAAGCCGTCAGCCAAGAATCCAGCGTTGCTGACCTGAGCATTCTGGACGCCAACTCGGCTCAGAAAACCATCCAGGCGCTGTCGGGTGCGATCGAGCAGATCGATACTCAACGTGCTGCACTGGGTGCCGTACAAAACCGTTTCGACAGCACCGTGGCTAACCTGCAAAGCATTTCCGAGAACTCGACCGCTGCTCTGGGCCGTGTTCAGGACACTGACTTCGCATCGGAAGCTGCTCAGTTGACCAAGCAACAAACCCTGCAACAGGCGTCCACCGCGATCCTGTCTCAGGCGAACCAACTGCCATCCGCTGTGATGAAGCTGCTTCAGTAATTTCAGCGCGCGGTTGATAACGGAAGGGCGCGTTTACGTGCCCTTTTGTTTTTTCAGTGGTGAGGTGATGACATGGACATGAGCATCAAACTGAATTCCGCCTACCCAACCGCCGTCGGGCCGTCCAGCCCCGCGCCAGCACCGGCTGCCCTTGCCAGGGCTGATGCCAGTGACATCGTGCCGCCAGGCAAACCGCCTGAGCGTATCGAGGTTGAAAAAGCGGTCAGTGATTTACGCGACTTCGCGCAGTCTCACCAGCGTCAGCTGGATTTTTCGATTGATGACACCACCGGCATCATGGTGGTCAAGGTCATCGCCACCCAAAGCGGTGAAGTGATTCGCCAGCTACCTTCAGAAGTGGCCCTCAAGTTGGCGCAAAATCTGGCAGACCCCAACAGCCTGCTTTTTAACGCCAGCGTTTGAAGGTGGCATGAAATGTGATGGTGTTTGTGGCTTCGCTGTTCTTAGCCAATAAAGCGACAGCCACCGAACAAGGAGAATAAAGATGGCCAGTTCAACGATTACCGGCGTCGGTTCGGGTTTCGATACGGTAGGGATCGTCAAAGCGTTGGTGGATGCTGAAAAAGCCCCCAAGCAGGCGCAAATCACCAAGCTGCAAACCACGACCACCACCCAGCTGTCGGCGGTGGGCACGGTCAAGGCGTCGCTTGATACCTATCGTGCGGCCATCGCCAAACTCAACACGGAAGCCAGTTTTAACGGGCTTGCGGGCACGTCTTCTGACGAGAAAATTTCCAAGGTCACCCTGGGCGACAAAGCCGCAAGCGGTACCTATGCGCTTAACGTCACGCAATTGGCCACTGCTTCAAAGGTCACCAGCAAGGTGTTCGAAGGCAGTTCTGCCGTGGTTAACTCCAGCGGCAAAGACACCACGCTGACCATTTCGCAGTCCGATAGCAGTTACGACGTCAAGGTCCCGGCGGGTGCGACGATGCAGCAGACCCGTGACGCAATCAACACGCAGCTGCAATCCAAGGGCATCAGCGCCAACGTGCTGACCGACGCCAACGGCTCGCGTCTGGTCATCAGTTCGCAAACCACCGGTAAGGGCACGGACATTACCCTCAGTGGCGATTCTGAGCTGGCAACTGGCTATGACGCCGGAAAACCGCCGGTCAACGCCGAGTACACCATCGACAACATTGCCATGGAGTCCAAGAGCAACAAAATCACCTCGGCCATCAGTGGTGTGAGCCTTGAGTTGCTGGACACCAAGCCGTCGACCATTACCGTGGCGTCCAACACCACCACCTTGAAGACATCGGTGCAGTCGTTTGTCAGTGCCTATAACGCACTGATGACCAGCATCAACACCCAGACCAAAGTCACTGCAACCGGTGATGCGGCGACGACCACAACCGGTGCGTTGACCGGTGATTCGTCGATGCGCCAATTGGTCAACGGCATTCGTAGCGAACTGTTGCAAAACTCCGGCGGTTCCACCGTGGGCAACCTGGCGCAAATGGGCATCAGTACCGATCAGAAAACCGGTTTGCTGACCCTGGATGACACCAAGTGGAACGCCGCAGTGGCGACCCCCAATGGTCCGACCGAGATTGCCAAGGTGTTCACCGGCGACACCGGTTTGATCACGCGCATGACCAAGGCCACGGACAGTTATGTCGGCACCAGCGGGCTGCTGACCACCCGTGCCGCCGACTTGAACACCAAGTTGACCGATCTGACCGAGCAGCAAAAAGCGCTGGACAGCCGCATGGACACGCTGAAAACCACGCTCACCGCCAAATACACGGCAATGGACGGCCTGATCGCGAAGATCAACGCCAGCAGTTCCAGCATCATGACCACGCTCAATTCGCTGAATAACCCGAAGTCGAATAACTGATTTTTCGGGCATCTGGTGCGGCTTGAGCGCTAAAGCTTTGAGCCCCGGCGCCGACATAAGAAGTAAGACTTAGCCCATTTGTGATGAGGTAGAAACATGAACCCGATGCGCGCCCTTCGTCAGTATCAGAAGGTCAATTCCCACGCTCAAATTTCCGAAGCCAGCCCTCATCGCTTGATTCAAATGCTGATGGAAGGCGGCCTGGAGCGCATGGCCCAGGCCAAAGGTGCGTTGAGCCGTGGTGATATCCCGCAGAAGGCACTGTTGCTGACCAAGGCCGTCGACATTATTGGCGGTTTGCGTCAGGGCCTGGATGCTGACAAGACCGACGACAAGGCGGCGCTGCAGCAACTCGATGACCTGTACGAATACATGGCCGTGCGTCTGACCCAAGCCAATATCAAAAACGATCCTGAAATCATCGACGAAGTCGCGCGCCTGCTAATCACGGTGAAAAGCGGCTGGGACGAGATCGCCCCGCAATCAATCTAATGGCCTGAGGAGTGCGTCATGAGCCAACTGCAACGAATTCAAGAAACCCGCGACGCGCTGATCGATGCCCTGGCCGCGCGCAATTGGGATGCCATCGGCGAGCTGGACTCGGCGTGCCGTGAATGTGTTGAGACAGTACTCGACGAAAGCCCGCTGGACGAAGCGGTGCTGCGCGAAAATCTGGAGGGGTTGTTGGTGGTGTATCGCATGCTGCTGGAGGCTGCTACGGACGAGCGACAACTGGTGGTCGAGCAAATGGCGCAGATCAACCAAGCAAAAAATGCTTCAAAGGTTTACCATTTGTTCGGTTAAGGCATAAGAAGTATAGGGTTAATCCGTTTAAGCGGCGCCATAAATTTGACTGTGTATGTTTTTTTGACTTAACTAGTACGTATTCTGTTTCAGTCGCCTCACACATCCAACAGGATCGAGGCGGCTAGTGTGCTCCACATTATCCGGAGCGCTGAGTTGACTAGGGAAGTTGCTATTGCATGTGGCGTGAAACCAAAATTCTGCTGATCGATGACGATAGCGTCCGCCGCCATGACCTGGCGGTAATTTTAAGTTTTCTCGGCGAAGAGAATTTAACCAGCCCTAGTCACGAGTGGGAGCAGGCGGTTACAGGCTTGTCGTCCAGCCGTGAGGTGCTCTGCGTGCTGATTGGCACGGTGAGCGCTGCTGGCGGAATCTCAAGCCTGCTTAAGACACTCGCAGCCTGGGATGAGTTCCTGCCCATTCTGCTTTTAGGTGATATTTCTTCGACCGAGCTGCCCGACGACCAGCGTCGCCGCGTGCTGTCCAGCCTCGAAATGCCGCCCAGCTACAGCAAACTGCTCGATTCGCTGCACCGTGCCCAGGTCTATCGTGAAATGTACGATCAGGCCCGCGAGCGCGGTCGTCATCGTGAACCCAACCTGTTTCGCAGCCTCGTCGGCACCAGCCGGGCGATTCAGCACGTGCGCCAGATGATGCAGCAAGTAGCCGATACCGATGCCAGCGTGTTGATCCTCGGCGAGTCCGGGACCGGCAAGGAAGTGGTCGCGCGCAACCTGCATTACCATTCCAAGCGCCGCGATGCGCCGTTTGTGCCGGTCAATTGCGGGGCGATCCCGGCAGAACTCCTTGAAAGCGAGCTGTTCGGGCACGAAAAGGGCGCGTTCACCGGGGCAATCACCAGCCGCGCCGGGCGTTTTGAACTGGCCAATGGCGGCACATTGTTCCTCGATGAAATCGGTGACATGCCGCTGCCGATGCAGGTGAAACTGCTGCGGGTGTTGCAGGAGCGCACCTTTGAGCGCGTGGGCAGCAACAAGACCCAAAGCGCCGATGTGCGGATCATTGCGGCCACCCATAAAAACCTCGAAAGCATGATCGAGGTCGGCGCCTTCCGCGAAGACTTGTACTACCGCCTCAACGTGTTCCCGATTGAAATGGCCCCTTTGCGCGAGCGCGTGGAAGACATTCCGCTGCTGCTAAACGAGCTGATTTCACGCATGGAACACGAAAAGCGCGGCTCGATCCGCTTCAACTCGGGCGCCATCATGTCGCTGTGCCGCCACGCCTGGCCGGGCAACGTCCGCGAGCTGGCCAACCTGGTTGAACGCATGGCGATCATGCATCCCTATGGCGTCATCGGCGTGGCAGAGCTGCCGAAAAAATTCCGCTATGTCGACGATGAAGACGAGCATCTGGTCGACAGCCTGCGCAGTGACATGGAAGAACGCGTGGCCATCAACAGCCACACGCCGGACTTCACCACCGGCGCGATGCTGCCGCCCGAAGGCCTGGACCTCAAGGACTACCTGGGCGGGCTGGAACAAGGCTTGATCCAGCAAGCGCTGGACGACGCCAACGGCATCGTCGCCCGTGCGGCCGAACGCCTGCGGATCCGCCGTACCACCCTGGTTGAAAAAATGCGCAAATACGGCATGAGCCGCCGCGAAGGTGAAGAGCAGGGCGACGACTAACCCCGCCCTAACTGTAGGAGCGAGCTTGTCTCGCGATCTTTTGATCTTTTAAAAGCTCGCGAGACAAGCTCGCTCCTACAAGGTCCAGTTTCAATCCTTTGATCTGCATCAACACATCCCCCTTCAGTTCGCCAATGTTATTTTTCGGGCACGGGTATTGCTTTGCTTGGGTTAACGAACCGTTTTATGACGGTCAGCCAAGCGAGAACGTCCCATGCCCCACGCCGCCCAACAGTCCTCGGTCCCTGATCTCGCAGGGGCTGCCGCGTCTCTGAGCAATATGCCCGCCAACGCGGCGCAGCTTGAGCAGGCGTTCTCGCTGTTCAATCAGATGTCGACCCAGTTGACCGACTCCTACAGCCTGCTGGAAGCCCGGGTTGCAGAGCTTAAAGGCGAGCTGGCGCTGGCCGGTGAGCGGCGCGTGGCTGAGCTGGCAGAAAACCAGCGACTGGCCAATCGCTTGCAGCACCTGCTGGACTTGCTGCCCGGCGGCGTTATCGTGATCGACGATCGCGGCCTGGTCAGCGAGGCCAACCCGGCGGCGTGCGAGCTGTTGGGGCTGCCGCTGCAAGGTGAGTTGTGGCGCCAGGTGATTGCCCGCAGCTTTGCGCCGCGTGAAGACGATGGCCATGAAATCTCGCTTAAAGACGGCCGTCGCCTGTCGATTGCCACCCGCTCGCTGGACCCGGAGCCGGGGCAACTGGTGTTGCTCAACGACCTGACAGAAACCCGGCGCCTGCAAGACCAGCTGTCCCGGCATGAGCGTTTGTCGTCGCTGGGGCGCATGGTCACCTCCCTCGCGCATCAGATCCGCACGCCCTTGTCGGCGGCGTTGATCTACGCCAGCCATTTGACTGAACAAACGCTGCCGGTCGAAACCCAGCAGCGCTTTGCCGGGCGCTTGAAAGAGCGCCTGCACGAACTGGAACACCAGGTGCGCGACATGCTGGTGTTTGCCCGTGGCGAACTGCCGCTGGCGGATCGGGTTTCCCCCAAGGCCTTGATGCAAACATTGCAGGCAGCGGCACAGACCCACGTTGAGGGTGTGTCAATGCGTTGGCAGTGCGATGTGCACGGCGGGTTGGTGCTGTGCAACCGCGACACGCTGGTGGGCGCGTTGCTCAACCTCATCGAAAACGCCCTGCAAGCCGGTGCGGTGCGCCTCAAGGTGCACTTATATGCCCGCGACAACCAGTTGCGCCTGTGCGTGAGCGACAGCGGCAGCGGCATCGAACCCAAAGTGCTGGAGCGTTTGGGCGAACCTTTTTTCACCACCAAGGCCACCGGCACCGGGCTCGGTCTGGCTGTGGTCACCGCCGTGGTGCGTGCGCACCAGGGTGATCTGGGCTTACGTTCGCGGCTGGGGCGAGGCACCTGTGCCTTGCTCAGCTTGCCGCTGATTGCCGTTGCAGGGGAGGCTAACTGATGGCGATGCAAATCAAAGTGCTGCTGGTCGAGGATGACCGCGCCTTGCGTGAAGCGCTGGCTGACACGTTGTTATTAGCCGGTCATGACTTCAAGGCCGTCGGTTCCGGCGAAGAAGCGCTGCACGCGGTGGCGGGCGAGGCATTCAGCCTGGTGGTCAGCGACGTCAATATGCCGGGCATGGATGGCCACCAACTGCTGGGCCGCCTGCGCGCCAGCCATCCGCAGTTGCCGGTGCTGTTGATGACCGCCCACGGCGCGGTAGAACGCGCCGTAGATGCCATGCGCCAGGGCGCTGCGGATTACCTGGTCAAGCCGTTTGAACCCAAGGCCTTGCTTGATCTGGTGGCGCGCCATGCGCTGGGCAGCCTGGGCGCGGCTGACAGCGAAGGCCCGGTGGCGGTTGAACCGGCCAGCACGCAGCTGTTGGCGCTGGCGGCACGGGTGGCCAAAAGTGACTCGACGGTGTTGATTTCCGGGGAGTCGGGCACCGGTAAAGAAGTGCTGGCGCGTTACATCCACCAGCATTCCAGCCGGGTCGATCAGCCATTCGTGGCGATCAACTGCGCGGCGATCCCGGACAACATGCTCGAAGCCACCTTGTTCGGCCACGAAAAAGGCTCGTTTACCGGCGCCATTGCAGCGCAGGCGGGCAAGTTTGAACAGGCCGATGGCGGCACCTTGCTGCTCGACGAAATCTCGGAAATGCCCCTGGGCCTGCAAGCCAAGTTGCTGCGGGTGTTGCAGGAGCGTGAAGTCGAGCGCGTGGGCGGGCGTAAACCGATTGCCCTGGATAT
The DNA here is from genome assembly GCF_029959305.1 of Pseudomonas sp. PS01297. Lineage (NCBI taxonomy): Bacteria > Pseudomonadati > Pseudomonadota > Gammaproteobacteria > Pseudomonadales > Pseudomonadaceae > Pseudomonas > Pseudomonas sp. PS01297. The sequence continues at coordinate 23,772 of NZ_JASCPQ010000034.1, read as the reverse complement.
CCGCGTGATCGCCACCACCAACCGTGATCTGGCCGGGGAAGTGGCGGCGGGGCGCTTCCGCGAAGATTTGTACTATCGGCTGTCGGTGTTCCCGCTGGCCTGGCGCCCGTTGCGCGAACGCACCGCCGATATCGTGCCGTTGGCCGAGCGGCTGCTGGCCAAGCACATCAGCAAAATGAAACACGCCCCGGTGCGTTTCTCGGCGCAAGCCCAGGCGTGTCTGGTGGGTTACCCGTGGCCGGGCAACGTGCGTGAACTGGACAACGCGATCCAGCGGGCGCTGATTCTGCAACAAAGCGGCTTGATAGAAGCGGCCGACTTTTGCCTGGCCGGGCCGGTGACCTATGCGCCGCTGCCTGCGGTGGCGCCGGTCGAGTCGTCCGGCGTATTGGGCGACGACCTGCGTCGCCATGAGTTTGAAATGATCATCGACACCTTGCGAGCCGAGCGGGGGCGGCGCAAAGAAGCGGCCGAACGCCTGGGCATCAGCCCGCGCACCTTGCGCTACAAGCTGGCGCAAATGCGTGATGCGGGGATGGATGTCGAGGCGTACTTGTTTGCCGCAACCTGAAAAACCCCTCACCCCAACCCTCTCCCGGAGGGAGAGGGAGCTTTATCTCGGGTGTTTCTGGATTCAGAGCACGACTTGCAGATTGCAGCGAAGCACCGGTATCCCCCGGTCAGTTCCCTCTCCCTCCGGGAGAGGGCTAGGGAGAGGGGCTTTTGATGTTCAACCTATCCTTTGCGATGTTTTGTAACGTTAATCGTGCGAAAACGACAAAGAGCTGGCACCCTTGTTGCTATACCTCACTACGAGCAGTGAAAGTGTCAAAAAAATGCGGGTCGGCGGAGGCCATAGTCCATGAGCCAAGGTATTGAATTTAATCGATTGATGTTGGATATGCGGGCCATGCAAATGGACGCCATGGCTCAACCGAAATCGGCTGTGCAGGCCGCTCCTGAAGCGGGTGCACCGAGCTTCTCCGACATGCTCGGCAACGCGATCAACAAGGTCAGCGAGACGCAACAAGCGTCGTCGCAGCTGTCCAACGCGTTTGAAATCGGTAAAAGCGGTGTCGACCTGACCGACGTGATGGTGGCCTCGCAAAAGGCCAGCGTGTCTTTCCAGGCGATCACGCAAGTGCGTAACAAGCTGGTTCAGGCGTACCAAGACATCATGCAGATGCCGGTTTAAGGGCGATATTAAGTCATGGCAGATGCACTTCCGGAAAACGTTCCGGCCAAGTCAGGCCTGGGTGGCGGCAAAGGGCCGCTGTTCGGCTTGTCCTTTCTGGACAACCTGGCCGAGATGACCATGTTGCGTCAGGTCGGCCTTATGGTCGGTCTGGCGGCGAGCGTGGCAATCGGTTTTGCCGTGGTGTTGTGGTCGCAACAGCCCGATTACCGGCCGCTGTACGGCAGCCTGGCCGGGATGGACGCCAAGCAGGTCATGGAAACCCTGGCCGCCGCCGATATTGCCTACACCGTTGAACCCAATTCCGGCGCCTTGCTGGTCAAGGCCGATGACGTCTCACGCGCGCGGCTCAAGCTCGCAGCCGCAGGCGTCACCCCTTCAGACGGCAACATCGGCTTCGAAATCCTCGACAAAGACCAGGGCCTGGGCACCAGCCAGTTTATGGAAGCCACGCGCTATCGCCGTGGTCTGGAAGGCGAACTGGCGCGGACTATTTCCAGCCTCAACAACATCAAGGCTGCCCGCGTACACCTGGCGATCCCGAAAAGCTCGGTGTTCGTGCGCGATGAGCGCAAGCCTAGCGCCTCGGTGCTGGTTGAACTGTACCCCGGCCGCTCGCTGGAGCCGGGGCAGGTGATGGCGATCATCAATCTGGTGGCCACCAGCGTGCCGGAATTGATCAAGTCCCAGGTCACCGTGGTCGACCAAAAGGGCAACCTGCTCTCGGATCAGGCGGAAAACTCCGAACTGACCATGGCCGGCAAGCAATTTGATTACAGCCGCCGCATGGAAGGCATGCTCACCCAGCGCGTGCACAACATCCTGCAACCGGTGCTGGGCAATGATCGCTACAAGGCCGAAGTGTCGGCAGACGTTGATTTCAGCTCGGTCGAGTCCACCTCCGAGCAGTTCAACCCTGACCAGCCGGCCTTGCGCAGCGAGCAATCCACCAACGAACAACGCACCGCCAGCAACGGCCCGCAAGGCGTACCGGGGGCATTGAGCAATCAGCCGCCAGCCCCGGCCACCGCGCCGCAGCAAACCGGCCAGGCCGGAGCGGCGGGTGCAGGCATGGTGCAACCGGGCCAGCCGCTGCTGGATGCCAACGGCCAGCAAATCATGGACCCGGCCACCGGCCAGCCGATGCTGGCGCCGTACCCGGCCGACAAGCGCTCGCAGTCGACCCGCAACTTTGAGCTCGACCGCTCCATTAGCCACACCAAACAGCAGCAGGGCAAAGTCAATCGTTTGTCGGTGGCCGTGGTCATCGATGATCAGGCCATCGTCAATCCGGCCAACGGCGAAGTCACCCGCACGCCGTGGAGCGCCGATCAATTGGCGCGCTTCACCCGCCTGGTGCAGGACGCCGTGGGCTTTGATGCCAGCCGCGGTGACAGCGTGAGCGTGATCAACGTGCCGTTCTCCTCCGAGCGCGGCGAAGTGATTGCTGATATTCCGTTCTACTCGCAGCCCTGGTTCTGGGATGTGGTCAAGCAAGTGCTGGGCGTGCTGTTCATTCTGGTGCTGGTATTCGGCGTGCTGCGCCCGGTGCTCAACAACATCACCGGCAACGGCCGCAACAAGCAGGTGGCGGGTATTGGCAGCGATGCCGAAATGGCCGGCATGGGCGGTCTGGACGGTGAGTTGGCAAACGATCGCGTGAGCCTGGGCGGGCCGCAAAGCATCATGTTGCCAAGCCCGAGCGAAGGCTATGACGCACAACTGAATGCCATCAAGAGTCTGGTAGCCGAAGACCCGGGCCGCGTGGCCCAGGTCGTCAAAGAGTGGATCAACGCCGATGAGTGATAACCGAGCTGCCGCCAATGCCAAGCTGACCCGGGTCGACAAGGCAGCCATTTTGCTGCTGTCGCTGGGCGAAGCCGATGCCGCGCAAGTGTTGCGGCACATGGGGCCCAAAGAAGTGCAGCGCGTGGGTGTGGCGATGGCGCAAATGCGCAACGTGCACCGTGAGCAAGTCGAGCAGGTGATGAGCGAGTTCGTCGAAATCGTCGGCGATCAGACCAGCCTCGGCGTCGGCTCTGACAGCTACATCCGCAAAATGCTCACCTCGGCCCTCGGCGAAGACAAGGCCAATGGCCTGATCGACCGCATTCTGCTGGGCGGCAACACCAGCGGTCTTGACAGCCTGAAGTGGATGGAGCCGCGCGCCGTGGCCGACGTGATCCGCTTCGAACACCCGCAAATCCAGGCCATCGTGGTGGCCTACCTCGACCCCGATCAGGCGGGCGAAGTGCTCGGCCATTTTGACCAGAAGGCGCGGCTGGACATCATCCTGCGCGTGTCCTCGCTCAACACCGTGCAACCGGCGGCGTTGAAAGAGCTCAACCAGATCCTCGAGAAGCAATTCGCCGGTAACTCCAACGCGGCGCGTACCTCGCTGGGCGGGATCAAGCGGGCCGCCGACATCATGAACTTCCTCGACAGCTCGATGGAAGCGCAGTTGATGGACTCGATCCGCGACATCGACGAAGACCTGTCCGGGCAGATCGAAGACCTGATGTTCGTCTTCAACAACCTGGCCGATGTCGACGACCGCGGCATTCAGGCGTTGCTGCGCGAAGTGTCTTCGGACGTGCTGGTGCTGGCGCTCAAGGGCTCGGACGACAACGTTCAGGACAAGATCTTCAAGAACATGTCCAAGCGCGCGGCCGAGCTGCTGCGCGACGACCTGGAAGCCAAAGGCCCGGTGCGCGTCAGCGACGTCGAAACCGCGCAAAAAGAAATCCTCACCATTGCCCGCCGTATGGCCGAAGCCGGAGAAATCGTTCTCGGCGGGAAGGGCGGCGAAGAGATGATCTAAGTGAGCAACGGCGAGTCACCCGGGGATGTAATCCGCGCCAAGGATGTCGGTGCTTTCGACGTATGGGGGCTGCCCAGTTTTGACCCCTGGCAGGAAGAACCCGAAGAGCCCGAGCCGGAACCGGTTGAAGAACTGCCCGCCGATAGCGAAGAAGTGCCGCTCGAAGAAGTCCAGCCGCTGACCCTCGAAGAGCTAGAAAGCATTCGCCAGGAAGCCTGGAACGAAGGCTTTGCCACCGGCGAAAAAGAAGGGTTTCACAGTACCCAGCTCAAAGTACGCCAGGAAGCCGAAGTGGCCTTGAATGCCAAGGTCGCCAGCCTGGAGCGCTTGATGGGCAGCCTGCTGGCGCCGTTGGCCGAGCAGGACCAGCAGCTTGAAAAAGCCATGGTCGGGCTGGTCGAGCACATGACCCGGCTGGTGATCCAGCGCGAGCTCAAAACCGATTCTAGCCACATCGAGCAAGTGCTGCGCGACGGCTTGAAGCTGCTGCCGATGGGCGCCGACAACATCCGCCTGTTTATCAACCCGCAAGACTTTGACCAGATCAAGGCCCTGCGCGAGCGTCATGACGAACGCTGGAAAATTGTCGAAGACGACAGCCTGCAACCGGGCGGCTGCCGCATCGAAACCGAACACAGCCGCATCGACGCCAGCATCGAAACGCGGATCAAACTGGCAATGAGCCAGATGTTTGACCAACTGCACGAGCAGTCGCTGCACCCGGCCGCGCCGGACATCGACGTCGACCTGGACCAGCCCCATGCACCTTAAGCGCACCAGCTTCGCCAAGCGCCTGAGCGGCTACGCCCCGGCGGTGTCTTTACCGGCCCAGCCGGTGGTCGAAGGGCGGCTGTTGCGCATGGTCGGCCTGACCCTTGAAGCCGAAGGCCTGCGTGCCGCCATGGGCAGCCGCTGCCTGGTGATCAACGACGACCTCTTTCACCCGGTTGAAGTCGAAGCCGAAGTGATGGGTTTTTCCGGCAGCAAAATCTTCCTGATGCCGGTGGGCAGCGTGGCCGGGATCGCGCCAGGTGCCCGCGTGGTGCCCTTGGCCGACACCGGCCGCTTGCCGATGGGCATGAGCATGCTCGGCCGGGTGCTCGACGGCGCGGGCCGGGCCCTGGACGGCAAAGGCTTGATGAAAGCCGAAGACTGGGTGCCGATGGACGGCCCGACCATCAACCCGCTCAAGCGCGACCCCATCAGCGTGCCGCTGGACGTGGGCATTCGCAGCATCAACGGATTATTGACGGTCGGCCGTGGCCAGCGTCTGGGCCTGTTTGCCGGTACCGGCGTGGGCAAGAGCGTGCTGCTGGGCATGATGACGCGCTTTACCGAGGCCGACATTATCGTGGTGGGCCTGATCGGTGAGCGGGGCCGTGAGGTGAAGGAATTTATCGAGCACATCCTCGGTGAAGAAGGCCTCAAGCGTTCTGTGGTGGTTGCTTCGCCCGCCGACGATGCGCCGCTGATGCGTTTGCGCGCGGCCATGTACTGCACGCGGATTGCCGAATATTTTCGCGACAAGGGTAAAAACGTCCTGCTGCTGATGGACTCGCTGACCCGTTTTGCTCAGGCCCAGCGGGAAATTGCCCTGGCCATTGGCGAGCCTCCTGCAACCAAGGGCTACCCGCCGTCGGTGTTCGCCAAGCTGCCCAAGCTGGTGGAGCGCGCCGGTAATGCCGAGGCCGGGGGTGGCTCGATTACTGCGTTTTATACCGTGTTGTCCGAGGGCGATGACCAGCAAGACCCGATTGCCGACTCGGCGCGGGGCGTGCTTGACGGGCACATCGTGCTGTCGCGGCGTTTGGCCGAAGAGGGCCATTACCCGGCCATCGACATTGAAGCGTCCATCAGCCGGGTCATGCCGTCGGTGGTCAGCGCCGAGCACATGCGCCGGGCGCAGCAATTCAAACAACTGTGGTCACGCTTCCAGCAAGCGCGGGACTTGATCAGCGTGGGCGCCTACGTGGCCGGTGGTGACCGTGAAACCGACACCGCCATTGCTTTGCAACCGGCCATGGTCGCGTACCTGCGCCAAGGTCTGAACGACAACATCAGCCTGGGCGAAAGCGGCGGCCACCTGGCCAGCCTGTTTGCCCCGGCAGCGGGTGGTTAATCGATTATGGCGAGCGGAGGAAGGGCAGCGCGTCTGGCGCCGGTGGTCGAAATGGCCGAAAAAACTGAAAAGGCAGCCGCCCAGCGATTGGGCCACTTTCAGGGCCAGGTCAATCTGGCCAACAGCAAGCTGGGCGACCTTGAGAATTTCCGGGGCGAATACCAGGCGCAATGGGTCGAGCGCGGCAGCCAGGGCGTAACCGGCCAATGGCTGCGCAACTACCAATACTTTCTGGGCCAGCTTGAAACCGCGGTGGGCCAGCAACGCCAAAGCCTGCAATGGCATGAAAACAACCTCAACAAAGCCCGCGAATCCTGGCAGCAGGCCTACGCCCGCGTTGAAGGGTTGCGCAAACTGGTCCAGCGCTACGCCGACGAAGCGCGCCAGCTTGAAGACAAGCGCGAACAAAAACTGATGGACGAACTGTCCCAGCGCCTGCCGCGCAAAGAAGTCTACTAACCCCGCATGCCCTGTAGGAGCGAGCTTGTCTCGCGATCTTTTGATCTTTTAAAAGATCGCGAGACAAGTTCGCTCCTACAGCCTGCGCAGGTTTTCAGAGCGTCTATAGTTCAGGTCAATCGATACCTGAACCAGGAGCTACCCCATGGCCGTGACTTCTCACGTTTCAGCCGACGGCAACCAACTGACCATCGCCATCAAGGGCCGGTTTGATTTTGCCAAGCATCAAGACTTTCGTGATGCTTACGAAAAGAGCGTCCCCAAACCCGACTCGATTGTCGTGGACTTGAAAGAAGCCACCTACATCGACAGTTCCGCTCTGGGCATGCTGTTGCTGCTGCGCGATCACGCCGGTGGCGATGAGGCCGAGATCCAGGTGGTCAACAGCAGCAACGATGTGCGCAAAACCCTGGCCATCTCCAATTTCGACCAGTTGTTTGACATCAAGTGAACCCGCCCCAGGCTCGCGGCCTGACGATATTGATCGCCGAAGACAGCGTCGTTGACCGTTTGTTGCTGGCCAATATCGTCAAGCGCCAGGGCCATACCGTGTTGCTGGCCAGTAACGGCGCCGAGGCCGTGGAGGTTTTCCGCCAGCAGCGCCCGCATCTGGTGCTGATGGATGGCCTGATGCCGGTGATGGACGGCTTTGAGGCGACGCGGCAGATCAAGGCGCTGGCCGGTGAAGTGCTGGTGCCGATCATCTTTCTGACCTCGCTCAATCACGCCGATGCATTGACCCGCACCCTGGAGGCGGGCGGTGATGACGTGTTGCTCAAACCGTATAACCCGATGCTGTTGGCCGCCAAGATCACCGTTATGGATCGCCTGCGGCGCTTGCAAGACACCGTGTTGCAGCAACGTGACCAGATCGCCCGGCACAATGTGTATTTGCTCAATGAGCAGCGGGTGGCCAAGGCGGTGTTTGACCGCGTGGCCCACGAGGGCTGTCTGAGCGCCCCGAATATCCAGTATCGGCAGTCGCCGTACGCTTTGTTCAACGGCGACTTGCTGCTCGCCGCCCACACGCCTTCGGGCGATACCCACCTGCTGCTGGCCGACTTTACCGGCCACGGGTTGCCGGCAGCCATTGGTGCGATGCCCTTGGCTGAGGTGTTCTACAGCATGACGGCCAAAGGCTACGGGCTGGGCGAAATGCTCCGTGAAATGAATGCCAAGCTCAAACGTATCCTGCCGGTCGACATGTTCTGCTGCGCCCACGTGGTCTGTGTCAGCGCGCTGAGGCGCAGCCTTGAAGTGTGGAGCGGGGGAATGCCCGATGGCTATTTGCACACCCTGGCCACGGGGCAGCGTACCGCGCTCAGTTCGCAGCATTTGCCGTTGGGGGTGTTGAAGGCCAAGGCGTTTGACCATTCGACCCGGGTGCTGCCCATGCTGCCCGGCGACCAACTGTTCTTGCTCACCGATGGCGTGACCGAAACCACAGGCCCGGATGAACAGCTGTTTGGTGCGCAACGGTTGCAGCGCGTGCTGGAGGCCAATCGCGATCCGCAGCACTTGATCGATGAAGTCGAGCAGGCGTTGCGACAGTTTCAAGGGCAGACCCGTGATGACGTCAGCATGGTGCAGATCACCTCGCAGGTGCCGCAGCGCCTGGGGATGCCCGCGATGCTCTACACCGACAGCGGCCAATGCAGCCCGCTCGACTGGTCCGCCCGTTTCGAATTCCGGGCGTCGACGCTGCAACGGTTCAACCCGCTGCCCTATTTGCTGCATATGCTGATGGAGGTGCACGGCCTGCGTGCTCAGGGCGCGCAGATCCATGCAGTGCTGTCCGAGCTGTACAGCAATGCGTTGGAACATGGTGTGCTGGGGCTGGATTCACGGCTCAAGCGGGACGCTAAAGGTTTTGCAAGATATTACGAATTGCGCAATCAGCGCCTGATTGCGTTAAAAAGTGGTTTCGTGCGGGTTGCCATGTGCGTGGTCCCCGAGCGCCAGGGTGGTCGCCTGACCCTGCACGTAGAAGACAGCGGGCCGGGCTTTGACGTGGCCAGCATGCAGGCCAGACCGCTTGATCTCGACCGTTTGTCGGGGCGCGGGTTGAATCTGGTGCGTCAGCTGTGTCCGTCCGCAAGGTGGTCCGACGAGGGTCGTACAGCGACCGTAGAGTTTTTATGGGAGGCTCTGGCATAATCCGAGCATTCTTGATCAAGGAGTGAACAAGTGTCTGATATTCATATGGATGAACAAGTCATCAGTTCGTTGCGCGAGGTGATGGAAGGGGGGTTTGCAGACCTGCTGGACACCTTTCTCTCTGACTCCGAAGAACGTATCGACCAATTGCACAATGCCCAGGAAGCCCGCGACCTGACGTTGGTTGCCCACAGCTTCAAAGGCAGCAGCAGCAACATGGGCGCCACCCGCCTGGCGCTGTTGTGCGGTCAGCTCGAAGAGCGTGCGCAAAAGAAGCAACTGGCGGACATCAAAGAGCTGGTCATCGAAATCAATGACGAATACCAAATGGTCCGCCAGCTGTATCGCGCCGAGCGCCAGCGGGTGAGCGTCTCCAGTTACCTTTCGGGGAACTGACGGCAAAACTGGCCCGAACCTTGCTCTGCCTCTCCTACCTGTACCGATGCCTGCCGTACAGCGGAGACTTTGCCAATGCCACTCGCCGCCAACCCGTTCCTTCAGACACCTGCCGTCGCTGCGTCCAAAGCCGCAACGGGCAAAGCTGCACAGCCTGACGTCGAGCCCGTAAAAACAGGGGGCGAGCCGTTTTCCAAGGTCTATGCCAAAGCGTCTGACGCCACCTCGGGTGTCACCAGCAGCAAGCCTGCTATCACACGCGATGCGAGCAATAACAGCGCTGCAAACCCACCGTCAGCTGTTGCCGATAGCGGCAAACCCTTGCCTGCTGGCAAGTCTCAAAGCACCGATCAAGATGACGCCCCAGTCAAACCTGACGACGGCCTGCCGACTCCCGACATCACACCCCCTGCTGTGCAAGCGCCCCCGGCGGTTGCAGAAACGCCTGCGCCTGTCGCCCCGGCACCGCCTGATGAGCAAGCCGCGCAACTGGCCGCCGCCGCAAGCATGGCGGTGCAAGCGCCGCCACCGCCTGCGGTGGTTGACACCTTTGATCCGCAAGCCGATCCGCTGGATGACATGCCGGCTGTGCGCCTGGCCATGGAGCAGGGCGGTCATGTGTCCGCCAGCAGCCAGTCACCGGCGAAAAATGCTCAACCCGACAACTTGGCTGCCTCTAACCAAGGCCAGCCGAATGCGATCGCGCAGATGCTCGAGCCAAAAGCCGATGCCTCCAGCACGGGCGAGGGTGGTGAAAAAGCCTTCAAGGGGCTGGTGGATGACGGCCTCAAAGACCTTAAAAGCGCTTCCAGCGACACCCGCGTCGATGACTTTGCCAACCGTCTGGCTGCGCTGACCCAGGCGGCCGTGCCGAAAACCGCGAATGCGCTGCCGGTCAACCAGCCGCTGGCCATGCACCAGAGCGGCTGGTCAGAAGAAATCGTCAACCGAGTGATGTACCTGTCCAGCGCCAACCTCAAATCCGCCGACATCCAATTGCAGCCGGCGGAGCTTGGGCGCCTGGATATTCGCGTCAACGTCGCGGCGGACCAGTCCACGCAAGTCAACTTTGTCAGCGGCCATGCGGCCGTGCGAGAAGCGCTGGACAGCCAGATGCACCGCCTGCGCGACATGCTCGCCCAACAGGGCATGGGCCAGGTCGACGTCAACGTGTCTGACCAATCGCGCAGTTGGCAGGGGCAAAGCCAGGAACAACAAAGCCAGCAGCGTTCTCAAGCCAGTGGAGGACGCCTTGAAGACGATGCGCCGCTAGCCGCCGCCGAACCCGTCGCCCCGAGCATCGTGCTGGGCACCAGCGCCGTGGACTACTACGCCTGAACCCCGAGGCGCCCGTAGGAGCTGCCGAGGAACGATGGCTGCGATCTTTCACAGATCAAAAGATCGCAGCCTGCGCCAGCTCCTACCGTTCTGGCATAACACTTGCTCTGCCTAGTCATGCACCTGTGAAAACCCAAAAGTGACGGATTATTGGCATGGCGACGACCGACGCACCGAAAGACCCCGCCGATAAAGGCAAACTCAAGCTGATTATTCTGGTGGTCGTGGCGTTGTTGCTGGCCATCGGCCTGTCGGTGGGTGCCACCTGGTTTTTCATGAGCGGCGAGAAAAGCGCCGCGCCGCCTGTGGTGGACGCCAACATCAAGCGCCCGGCCATCTACGAGCCGCTGCCACCCGCTTTTGTGGTCAACCTCAATGACAACGGCCGCCAGCGCTATCTGCAAGTGAGCATCACCTTGCAGGCGCGGGATCAAAATGACCTCAATGCACTCAAGGTGCATATGCCGGTGATCCGCAACAACCTGGTCATGCTGTTCTCCGGACAGACTTTTGACAGCCTCGCCACTCCGGTGGGTCAGGAAATGTTGCGTCAGAAAGCCACTGCCAGCGTGCAGGAAGTGGCGCAAAAAGAACTCGGCAAAGTGGTTATTGATCAGGCCCTCTTTACTAACTTTGTATTGCAGTAGGACACGACATGGCCGTGCAAGACCTGCTGTCCCAGGATGAGATCGACGCGCTGTTGCATGGCGTCGATGACGGTCTGGTACAGGCCGAGACGGCTGCCGAACCCGGCAGCGTCAAAAGTTACGACCTGACCAGTCAGGACCGGATTGTCCGGGGTCGCATGCCGACCCTGGAAATGATCAACGAGCGTTTCGCCCGCTATACCCGCATCAGCATGTTCAACATGCTGCGCCGCTCGGCAGATGTGGCGGTGGGCGGCGTGCAGGTGATGAAGTTCGGTGAATACGTGCACTCGCTGTACGTGCCCACCAGCCTCAACCTGGTCAAGATCAAGCCGTTGCGCGGCACCGCGCTGTTCATCCTCGACGCCAAGCTGGTGTTCAAGCTGGTGGACAACTTTTTTGGTGGCGACGGCCGTCACGCCAAAATCGAAGGCCGCGAATTCACCCCCACCGAATTGCGCGTCGTGCGCATGGTGCTGGAGCAGGCTTTCGTCGATTTGAAAGAAGCCTGGCAGGCGATCATGGAAGTCAATTTCGAGTACATCAACTCGGAAGTGAACCCGGCCATGGCCAACATCGTCGGCCCCAGCGAAGCGATTGTGGTGTCAACCTTCCACATCGAACTCGATGGCGGTGGCGGCGACCTGCACGTGACCATGCCGTACTCGATGATCGAGCCGGTGCGCGAAATGCTCGATGCGGGCTTTCAGTCAGACCTCGACGACCAGGATGAACGCTGGAGCAAAGCCCTGCGCGAAGACGTGCTGGATGTCAGCGTGCCGCTGAGTGCCACCGTGGCCCGCCGCCAACTGCGCCTGCGCGACATTTTGCACATGGCGCCGGGGGACGTGATCCCGATCGAATTGCAGGACGAACTGGTGATGCGCGCCAATGGCGTGCCCACGTTCAAGGTCAAACTGGGTTCGCACAAAGGCAATCTGGCCTTGCAAGTGCTTGAACCCATCGTTCGGCGTTAAACACCGAACTCCCCCAATTGCTCAGTGAGGACACCTGATGGCTAACGAAAACGATACAAGCGCCGCCGACCAGGCGCTGGCCGATGAATGGGCCGCTGCACTGGAAGAAACCGGCGATGTTGGCCAGGCCGATATCGACGCGCTGCTGGCCGCTGACGCCGCGCAAAAACCGGCGTCCAACCGCTTGCCCATGGAAGAATTCGGCAGCGTGCCGCGCAACAACGACCCGGTGTCGCTGGACGGTCCCAACCTGGATGTGATTCTGGACATTCCGGTGTCGATTTCCATGGAAGTGGGCAGCACCGACATCAACATTCGTAACCTGCTGCAACTCAACCAGGGCTCGGTCATCGAACTCGATCGCCTGGCCGGTGAGCCGCTGGACGTGCTGGTCAACGGCACCCTTATTGCCCATGGCGAAGTGGTGGTGGTCAACGAAAAGTTTGGCATCCGTCTGACCGACGTGATCAGCCCAAGCGAACGCATCAAGAAGTTGCGCTAAGTGAAGCGGCTTCTCGGCGGTTTACTGGCGTTACCCTTGAGCGCCCTGGCAGCAGAGCCGGTGGCCAGCACCGCGAGCGCCGTTGCGCCCGTGGCCGCCAGCAGCCTGGGCGGCCAGTTGACGCAACTGGTGCTGGGTTTGCTGTTGGTGCTGGGGCTGATCTTTGCCCTGGCCTGGGTGCTGCGCCGGGTTCAGCAAGGAGGCGCACGCCAGGGGCAAGTCATCGAGCTGATCAGCTCGCGGGCCTTGGGCACCCGTGACCGGCTGGTGCTGGTGCAAGTGGGCAACGAGCAAATCCTGCTTGGCCTCACGCCGGGCCGCATCACCCCGCTGCATGTGCTCAAAGAGCCGGTTGCAGCGCCGGACACCACGCAACCGGCCACGCCTGAATTTGCCAAGCGGCTGATGGAAATCCTCGGCCAGCAAAAGGACAAGCCGTAATGCGTTTAGCTGTCGCACTGTTGTTGGCCTTGCTCGCCCCGGTCGCCTTGGCGGCCGACCCGTTGTCGATCCCGGCGATCACCCTGGGCACCGGCGCCAACGGGCAGCAGGAGTATTCGGTCAGCCTGCAAATCTTGCTGATCATGACCGCCCTGAGTTTTATCCCGGCGTTCGTGATGCTGATGACCAGCTTTACGCGGATCATCATCGTGTTTTCGATTCTGCGTCAGGCGCTGGGGCTGCAACAAACCCCGTCCAACCAGATACTCACCGGCATGGCGCTGTTCTTGACCCTGTTCATCATGGCGCCGGTGTTCGACAAGGTGAACCGCGACGCCCTGCAGCCGTACCTGGCGGAAAAACTCACGGCCCAGGACGCGATCCTCAAGGCAGAAGGCCCGATCAAGGACTTTATGCTGGCGCAGACCCGCACCAGCGACCTTGAGCTGTTTATGCGCTTGTCCAAGCGTACCGACATCCCGACGCCCGACGCGGCGCCGCTGACCATTCTGGTCCCGGCCTTTGTCACCTCCGAGCTTAAAACCGCGTTCCAGATCGGCTTTATGATCTTCATTCCGTTCCTGATCATCGACCTGGTGGTGGCCAGTGTGCTGATGGCCATGGGCATGATGATGCTCTCGCCGTTGATCATTTCGTTGCCGTTCAAAATCATGCTGTTCGTGCTGGTGGACGGTTGGGCGCTGATTATCGGCACCCTGGCCAGCAGTTTCGGCGGAGTCTGAGCCCATGACCCCAGAAGTCGCAGTCGACCTGTTTCGCAATGCGTTGTGGCTGACCACGATGATGGTCGCGGTGCTGGTGATCCCCAGCTTGCTGGTGGGTTTGCTGGTGGCGATGTTCCAGGCGGCGACGCAAATCAACGAACAGACCCTGAGCTTTTTGCCGCGTTTGCTGGTGATGCTGGTCACCCTGATCGTGGCCGGGCCATGGTTGGTGCAAACCTTTATGGAATACATCCTGCAGTTGTACGGCAGTATTCCGCAGTTGATCGGCTAAATGTCGCTGCTGGCCCTGACGGACGCGCAGATCAGTACCTGGGTCGCCAGCTTTATGCTGCCGCTGTTCCGTGTGGGTGCGGTGCTGGCCACCATGCCGATCATCGGGACCACGCTGGTGCCCAAGCGCATCAAGCTGTTTCTGGCCTTGGCGATCACCCTGGCGATCATGCCCAGCTTGCCGCCGTTGCCCACCGTCAACCCGCTGGACCTCAGCGGCCTGATGCTGATTGCCGAGCAAATTATTATCGGTGCCTTGCTCGGCTTCTCGTTGCAGCTGTTTTTCCAGGCGTTTGTGGTGGCCGGGCAAATCGTCGCGGTGCAGATGGGCATGGGCTTCGCCTCCATGGTCGACCCGGCCAACGGGGTCAACGTGGCCGTGATCGGGCAGTTTTTCACCATGCTGGTGAGCTTGCTGTTTTTGTCAATGAACGGGCACCTGGTGGTGTTTGAAGTGCTCACCGAGAGCTTCACCACGTTGCCGGTTGGCGGCGGGCTGATGACCAATCATTACTGGGAAATCGCCAACAAACTGGGCTGGGTCCTGGGCGCGGCGCTGTTGCTGGTGCTGCCGGCGATCACTGCCTTGCTGGTGGTCAACATCGCGTTTGGCGTCATGACCCGTGCGGCGCCGCAACTCAACATCTTCGCCATCGGTTTTCCGCTGACCCTGGTGCTGGGCATGGTCATTCTATGGATCAGCATGGCCGATATTCTCAATCAGTATCAGCCGCTGGCCTCCGAGGCTTTGCAGTTTTTACGTGAACTGGCGCAGGCGAAATAGCCATGGCAGAGAGCGAGAGCGGCGCCGATAAAACAGAAGACCCCACGGAGAAACGAAAAAAAGACTCCAGGGAAAAGGGCGAAATCGCGCGCTCTAAAGAACTCAACACCTTGGCGATCATGCTCGCGGGTTCAGCCGGGCTGCTGATTTTTGGCGGGGCGCTGGCCGAAGACCTGATGGAAGTGATGCGTTACAACTTCAGCATCAGCCGCGAGACCTTGTACAACACCGACTCCATGGCCGCCTTTTTGCTGCACTCGGGCAAAATCGCCCTGATCGCCTTGCAGCCGGTGCTGATCACCTTATTGATCGCCGCCATCGTCGGCCCCATCGCCCTCGGTGGCTGGCTGTTTGCCGCGGGCAGCCTGGCCCCCAAATTCAGCCGCATGAACCCGCTGGCGGGGCTTAAACGCATGTTCTCGGCCAAGGCGCTGGTGGAACTGCTCAAGGCGCTGGCCAAGTTTTTCATCATCTTGATCGTCGCCTTGCTGGTGTTGAAATCCGACATCGACGACCTGCTGCGCATCGCCCACGAGCCCCTGGAACTGGCGGTGATCCACAGCCTGCAAGTGGTGGGCTGGAGTGCGTTGTGGATGGCCTGCGGGTTGATCTTGATTGCCGCCGTCGACGTGCCGGTGCAGCTATGGGAAAGCCATAAGAAACTGCTGATGACCAAGCAGGAAGTGCGTGATGAGCACAAGGACCAAGAAGGGCGGCCCGAAGTTAAACAGCGCATTCGCCAGGTGCAGCGCGAAATGTCCCAGCGCCGCATGATGAGCGCCATCCCCGATGCCGACGTGATCATCACCAACCCGACGCACTACGCCGTGGCCCTCAAATATGACCCCGAAAAGGGCGGGGCGCCGATGTTGCTGGCCAAGGGCAGCGACTTTTTGGCGTTGAAAATTCGAGAAATCGGCGCCAAACACAACATCCTGCTGCTGGAGTCCCCGGCGCTGGCGCGCTCGATCTACCACTCCACCGAACTTGAGCAGGAGATCCCGGCGGGCCTCTACCTGGCCGTGGCGCAGGTGTTGGCGTACGTCTACCAGATCCGCCAGCACCAGGCGGGCAAAGGCAAGCGGCCTGACCCGCTGAAAGACCTGCCGATTCCGCCGGATTTACGGCGGGATGATTGAGGTGGGGGGGAGTGATTTTGACGTTGTTTATCCTCCGATCCTAATGAAATGTGCGTCCAGAATGGAGTGGTAGTTTCTTTCGCTTTCCATAGTTAAGGCATGGCCACGCGCACTCAAGCTATCTAAATAGTCGATAGCTTCAAAGCTGTCAGTGTATGTATATAAATTAATTGCGCCCGTTTTTTGAGTGTATGGGTCGTAGTTTCCGTTTTTCAGTTTTGTGATTAATTCATAATGAGGTCGGTTGGGTATTGTATTGGCTACAAAGTTTTTAAGGGGGGGTGGAAGGGGGCCTGTGGAGATATTGTTTGATTTTATGGCGCCGGCTGCTAGGTATTGCAAATCAAGTTTTTGTAAGTATGGTTTTTTTAAATCGTTTAAATATATTGCATTTTCTGCGGCATTGCGAGACCACAATTTGCGGTGTTCAATCATTGCGTCACGTGCCTTACAGGCTGCAGAAAATGAGACGCCTGGCTTGATTTTAAGCATTACAACTCTACCTCCCGGAGCTCTCACGTTAAGGCTGCCTGGGACATAACTCTGCATAGGTGCTCTTCGGTTGGAAAATAAAAAGTTCTTAAAGGATTTCTGAATAAATTTGAATATGTGGCCGCTTGGATCATTCGTGAGTAAAGGATTGTTCATGCAGTAAGCATATGCATTAATTCCTGCCTCTCCAAATGGGCTCCAGCTGTCCGGGCTGTTAAATCGCATCAGTACTGGATTAAACGCCCGGTAACCATTGCCCAATAAATAATGCCCGGTGACAGGGTCGGCCCGCTCGCCATTAAAGCCTAACAAGTGTGTGTTGGTGTTTTCGTTCGCATGATGACCAAACGGTGTATAGGCGATGGTCTGTTGTTCTGCTCCGTTTGTCGTCTGCAACACAGAACGTTGTAAATCGGTGGCCAGCAAGGTGCTGATGTGTTGATCGGCCTGGTGCGTCTGTTGGGCCAGTAATTGATCGCCATGCTGCATGATCGAGTGCTGGGTGCTGCCCTGGAATTCTGTGGCAATCCGGCTCTGGCAATAAAACCGCAGGCTGCCTGATTGCAGCGCAGGCGATGTGCCCTTGAGTCGATTCATGGGGTCGTAGTGATAGGAGCACAGCACTGTTTTCTTCATGATGCTTCACATCGTCAATAGCACGCGGGTACTCACTGTGGGCTTTATTCGCAGTGGTGGGTACTGGCAGATCTGCTAGGTATAGATTTCACGACGGACTGTCACTTCTGACAGTAGAGGCTTTGCGCAAACCTGCTTAACTTGAGAGGTCGAGTGCTTTTGGTTCGTGTGCAGGCAATGGAGATGCGCGATGTCGATCGAGTTAACCCTTATTCCCAATGGCTCTATCAAAACCTGTGTGTTGAGCGATACCCGAGAAAAAGCCAAGGTGGATCTTGAGGGGTTGTTCCCGAAGTTTCCTGCGCTGGACGGCACATTTGCGATTTTCTGGCTGGATCAATTACAAGACCGCCACATCGTGGGCTTCAGCACGGAAGGCACTAATCTGCTGGCTGTCATTTCCTTGCCAACGGTTCCCCACAGCAGCGGGCGAGAGCAGTACTACAGCGCGATCGTTGAGCGCTGCTACAAAGAGCGTGATTCGATACTGACGTTTATGCGCAAGTCATTGAGCTTTGAAGGCATCAACGGGCGCTGTGTGCGCAGTTTTATCCTGTACAAACTCATTCGCCAGTTGCAGCTGGACAGCGTGCCGGTGTGGGAAGAACACCCGCATGTACGGGATGGGCGTTGTGGTGCCATTTTGATTGGTGGCTGCGGTACTGACCGCTATGAGCCCAACCGCAAGATAGACGTCGTGTTTGGTTCAAACAGCAGTGCGTGTCTGGTGATTGATCTGGGCGAATGGCGCTGGAACTGAGCCTCACTTTTTTGCCTCGCCAGAGGCAGATCAAAAGATCGCGAGCAAGCTCGCTCCTACAGATTTTTGTGTTTGCCTGCCGATTTATCGGCAGCTTCGTACAGCGTTGGCGCTTGTCGCTGTTGCACCTCGACGCTTATAGTCCGCGCTCGCCCTCATGGCGACCAGGTTTGGCGACTTGGAATGAAAAGATGAATACGTTAGTGCGTCTAACCATTGGACTTAACTTATGACGAATTCACCTTACATCCCGCTGACCGCTATTGACTGCACCATTCCCGCCTTATTGATCGACCACAATGCGCCACTGGATGTGTTGCATGCCAACGCGGCTGCCCGTGTTTTGGCGGTCACCCAACTGATGGAAACCTTTGCCAGCCGCGAACTTGTCGAGGCTGACGCCATTGATCTCAAACACCTGGCCAACGCCGCAGTGTTATTACTGCGCGATGGCTGCGACGTGCTCGACGTGCTGGGCTGGCGCTTAAGACCGGTGTAACCACAACCCCTGTAGGAGCGAGCTTGCTCGCGATCTTTTGATCTTGATCCCCAGCTCGCGTCTACAGATTTTGGGTTTACCTCTCGGTGACGTGGCCTTTTGCCAAAGTTGGAAGGCTTCTTGCAGTGGCAGGCTTGCAGACGCATCTGGCGTCAAAAGTTTGCTAAAGGTTTAGGCATGTCATTGGATCGCTCTCAGTTAATCAACACCGCACGCAACGGTCTGGCCGGTTTGGGTCACGGGCAGTTGGGCGTGCCGCTGTTGTTGCTGGTGATGCTGGCAATGATGATGTTGCCCATCCCGGCGTTTCTGCTGGATGTGTTTTTTACCTTCAACATCGCGCTGTCGATTGTGGTCTTGCTGGTGTGTGTGTACGCACTGCGCCCACTGGATTTCGCGGTGTTCCCCACCATTTTGCTGGTCGCAACGCTGATGCGCCTGGCGCTCAACGTGGCATCGACCCGGGTGGTGATGCTCCACGGCCAGGAAGGCCACGCCGCTGCCGGTAAGGTGATCCAGGCCTTCGGTGAGGTGGTAATCGGCGGCAACTATGTGGTCGGTATGGTGGTGTTCGCGATTTTGATGATCATCAACTTCGTGGTGGTGACCAAGGGTGCCGGGCGGATCTCCGAAGTGAGCGCGCGCTTTACCCTCGACGCCATGCCCGGCAAACAAATGGCGATTGACGCCGACCTCAACGCCGGGCTGATCGATCAGAACCAGGCCAAGCTGCGCCGTCAAGAAGTCGCCCAGGAGGCCGAGTTCTATGGCTCCATGGACGGTGCCAGCAAGTTTGTGCGCGGTGATGCCATCGCCGGTCTGTTGATCCTGTTTATCAACCTGATCGGCGGCATGGCCGTGGGCATCTTCCAGCACAGCATGAGTTTCAGCGAAGCGGGCAAGGTCTACGCCTTGCTGACCATCGGTGACGGTCTGGTGGCGCAATTGCCGTCGCTGTTGTTGTCCACCGCTGCCGCGATCATGGTGACCCGTGCTTCGGGCTCCGAAGACATGGGCAAGCAAATCAATCGCCAGATGTTCGCCTCGCCCAAGGCGCTGGCGGTGTCTGCCGGTTTGATGGCGGTGATGGGGATCGTGCCGGGCATGCCCCACGTGTCCTTTCTCAGCCTCGCCGCAGTGGCCGGTGGCGCCGCCTACTGGATGTGGAAAAAACAAAACGTGGCCAAGGTTCAGGCCCTGCAAGAAGTGCAGCGCCAACAAGAGCTGCTGCCTTCGCCCGCCCGCGCCCAAGAGACCAAAGAACTGGGCTGGGATGACGTGACGCCCATCGACATGATCGGCCTGGAAGTGGGCTATCGCCTGATCCCGCTGGTGGACCGCAACCAGGGCGGGCAATTGCTGGCGCGGATCAAGGGCGTGCGTAAAAAGCTGTCCCAGGACCTTGGCTTTTTGATGCCCACCGTGCACATCCGCGACAACCTCGACCTGGCGCCGAGCGCTTATCGCCTGACACTCATGGGCGTAATTCTGGCCGAGGCCGAGATTTACCCGGACCGCGAACTGGCGATCAACCCCGGCCAGGTGTTTGGCACCCTCAACGGGATTACCGCCAAAGACCCGGCCTTTGGCCTGGAGGCCGTGTGGATCGAGGTCAGCCAGCGCAGCCAGGCGCAATCGCTGGGATATACCGTGGTCGATGCCAGTACGGTGGTGGCGACGCACCTTAACCAGATTCTGTACAAGCATTCCCATGAGCTGATTGGCCATGAGGAAGTGCAGCAACTGATGCAATTGCTGGCCAAGTCGTCGCCTAAATTGGCCGAAGAGTTGGTGCCGGGTGTGTTGAGCCTGTCGCAGTTGCTCAAAGTGTTGCAGGCGCTGCTGGCCGAGCAGGTGCCGGTACGCGATATACGCAGCATTGCCGAAGCCGTCGCCAACAATGCCCACAAGAGTCAAGATACTGCCGCTTTGGTTGCCGCCGTGCGTGTCGGCTTGTCCCGCGCCATCGTGCAAAGCATTGTCGGCGTTGAGTCTGAGCTGCCTGTGATCACCTTGGAACCAAGGTTGGAACAAATATTGCTCAATAGTTTGCAGAAGGCCGGACAAGGCCAGGAAGACGGTGTGTTGCTGGAGCCAAGCATGGCAGAAAAACTCCAGCGCTCACTCATCGACGCAGCGCAGCGTCAGGAGATGCAAGGCAACCCGGTGATCTTGCTGGTGGCAGGCCCGGTACGCGCGATGCTTTCGCGGTTTGGCCGTTTGGCGGTACCCAACCTGCATGTGCTGGCGTACCAGGAAATCCCTGACAACAAGCAAGTGACCATCGTTGCGACAGTGGGCCCTAACGGCTGAGGGTTTGATCTATGCAAGTGAAGCGATTTTTCGCCGCCGACATGCGTCAGGCCATGAAGCTCATTCGTGATGAATTGGGCGCGGATGCCGCCATTATTGGCAATCGCCGCATCGCTGGCGGTGTTGAGTTGACCGCAGCGCTGGACTACAAGCTGTCCGCGCTGGCACCGCGGGTGCCGAACGTTGAGCTGGAAGAAGAACTGCGCAAGACCCAGTCCAAGATTGTCTCGGCTCAGGCCGAGTTGAGCTTGCGCGCAGAAGGCGACATGGATGCCAGCCGCCAGTTGTTTGCCGGCTTGCCGCTGACCGCCGCAGAACCGTTGATTGAGCCGCGCTTTGACGAACCGTCGCGGCCACAGCCTGCACCTGCACCGGCGCCATCGATTGACCAGCGGATTTTTGACGACATGCGCAATGAGCTGAACGGCCTGCGCGAGTTGCTCGAAGTGCAGCTGGGCTCGCTGGCCTGGAACCAGTTGCAAGGCTCAAGGCCTGAACAGGCCAATTTGTGGCGGCGTTTGCAGCGCATCGGCTTGTCCGGTCCGTTGTCCCATAGTTTGTTGACCCAGGTGACCGAGATTGAAGAGCCGCGTCAGGCCTGGCGCATGCTGTTGGCGCACCTGGCGCGGATGATTACCACCCCTGAACTGGAGCCGCTGGAAGAGGGCGGTGTGATCGCAATGGTCGGTCCTGCAGGCATGGGTAAAACCACAACGCTGGCCAAGCTGGCGGCACGTTATGTGCTCAAGTACGGCGCGCAAAATATTGCATTGGTGAGCATGGACAGCTTTCGTATCGGCGCCCAGGAGCAGCTTAAAACCCTGGGGCGCATTCTCAACGTGCCGGTGACCCACGTGGCCCCCGGCCAGTCATTGGGCCAAACCCTTGAGCCGCTGGCGCGCAAGCGCGTGGTGCTGGTCGACACCGCCGGGCTGCAAGCCAGTGACCCGGCGTTGCGCCTGCAACTGGACAGCCTCGCCGGGCGCGGGATCAAGGCGCGCAATTATCTGGTCCTCGCCACCACCAGCCAGAAGCAGGTGCTGTCTGCCGCGTACCTGAGCTACAAGCGCTGCGGGCTGGCCGGTTGCATTCTGACCAAGCTGGATGAAACCGCCAGCCTTGGCGAAGTACTGAGCCTGGCGATCAGCAATGACTTGCCCGTGGCGTACCTCACGGACGGCCCACGGATCCCGGACGATCTGCACTTGCCGCGCCGCCACCAATTGGTGAGCCGGGCGGTGAGTGTGCAAATGCAGGAAGAACCCAGCGAAGAAGCCATGGCCGATATGTTCGCTGACATTTACCACAGCCCGCCCAAACGGGTTGGCTAGGTTAAAGATGAAACGTTGCAATGTACCTACATTGAAGGTCTGCACAGTGTTGTTCCTGGGGGAACACGCAGCACTCTCTGTAGCCGCGTCTAAGTAAGACAAGGTAAAAAAAGATCATGGGCAGCATGCATCCCGTACAGGTGATCGCAGTGACCGGCGGCAAGGGTGGCGTCGGTAAAACTAACGTGTCAGTCAATTTGTCCATCGCGCTGGCCGAACTGGGCAGGCGCGTCATGTTGATGGACGCCGACCTCGGGTTGGCGAATGTTGATGTCCTGTTGGGGCTGACACCGAAATTTACCCTGGCCGATGTGGTCGAGGGTCGCTGCGAGCTGCGTGATGTATTGCTCCTGGGCCCCGGCGGGATTCGTATCGTGCCCGCCGCGTCTGGCGCCCAGAGCATGGTGCAGTTGAGCCCTGCGCAACACGCCGGCCTGATCCAGGCGTTCAGCGACCTGAGCGACAACCTCGATGTGCTGGTGATTGATACCGCTGCCGGGATCGGTGAGTCGGTGGTCAGTTTTGTCCGCGCCGCCCAAGAGGTCTTGCTGGTGGTGTGTGACGAGCCGACCTCTATCACCGACGCCTACGCGTTGATCAAACTGCTTAACCGTGACTACGGCATGAACCGTTTCCGGGTGCTGGCGAACATGGTCCAGAGCCCGCAAGAAGGGCGCAACCTGTTCGCCAAGCTAACCAAAGTGACCGACCGCTTTCTTGACGTTGCCCTGCAATATGTGGGCGCCGTGCCGTACGACGAGTGCGTGCGCAAGGCTGTACAAAAGCAGCGCGCCGTGTACGAAGCATTCCCGCGTTCCAAGTGCTCCCTGGCGTTCAAGGCTATCGCGCAGAAGGTCGATACCTGGCCGCTGCCGGCTAATCCTCGTGGCCACCTGGAGTTCTTTGTCGAGCGTTTGGTTCAGCAAGCAGGTGGAGGACGAGTCTGATGACTGCCAGCGGCTATCGCATGTACAGCAAGCCGTCGCGTGACAGCCAATATGAGCTGATCGAGCGTTATGCGCCGTTGGTCAAACGCATCGCTTATCACCTGTTGGCGCGTTTGCCTGCCAGCGTGCAAGTGGACGACCTGATTCAGGCCGGGATGATCGGTCTGCTTGAGGTTTCGAGCAAATACGACGCCACCAAAGGCGCGAGTTTTGAGACCTACGCCGGCATTCGCATTCGCGGTGCCATGCTCGATGAGGTGCGCAAGGGTGACTGGGCGCCACGCTCGGTGCACCGCAATACGCGCATGGTCAGTGACGCAATTCGCGTTATTGAAGCAAAAACCGGCTGTGACGCTAAAGATCACGAGGTTGCGGCCGAACTCCAGTTAAGCCTTGATGATTATTACGCCATCTTGAACGACACCCTGGGCAGCCGTCTGTTCAGCTTCGACGACCTGTTGCAGGACGGCGAGCACGAGGGGCTGCATGAAGATGGCGCCAGCGCGCACCTTGAGCCATCGCGCGACCTCGAAGACGAGCGCTTTCAGGCTGCGTTGGCCGAGGCCATCAGCTTGTTGCCCGAGCGTGAGCGGCTGGTGTTGGCGCTGTACTACGACGAAGAACTCAACCTCAAGGAAATCGGTGAGGTGCTGGGGGTCAGCGAGTCGCGTGTCAGCCAGTTGCACAGCCAGTGCGCCGCCCGTTTGCGCGCACGCCTGGGGCAATGGCGAGCGCATTGACTCACTGTAGGAGCGAGCTTGCCTCGCGATCTTTGGGGCTTTTAAAAGATCGCGAGGCAAGCT
>NZ_JASCPQ010000033.1:0-51994 GCF_029959305.1 Pseudomonas sp. PS01297 | reverse complement strand
GCGAGCTTGCCTCGCGATCTTTTGATCTTTTAAAAAGATCGCGAGGCAAGCTCGCTCCTACAGGGGGGATTGTTCTGCCTATTGCTAAGCAAGAGTCTGACTCAATGTATGACGCATTTTCAAACCTTGCGCCATCCCCCAGCATGGCCACATGAATACATTAATCGCGTACTACCAACACTTGGGCTGGGCCTTGTCACTGCTGGTGATGATCACTTTTCTGCTGGCGGGAACGGTCAAAGGCATGATTGGCCTGGGCTTGCCCACCGTCGCCATGGGCATGCTCGGTCTGGCTATCGCTCCGGCGCAGGCTGCAGCGCTGCTGATCATCCCTTCCATCGTCACCAATACCTGGCAACTGGTGGCCGGCGGGCAACTGCGCGAGCTGATCAAGCGCTTGTGGTCCATGCAAGTGGGCATCTTCTTGGGTACGGGGCTTGGCGTGCTGTGGCTGAGCGTCGACAGCGGCGGTTGGGCCGTGCGCGCACTGGGCGCGGCTTTGTTGCTGTACGCCCTGGTCGGGCTGTTTCTACCAGCCCTGCACGTGCCGGCGTCTGCCGAGCGCTGGGCGGGACCGGTCTGTGGGTTGATCACAGGTATCATCACCTCGGCCACCGGCGTCTTTGTGATTCCTGCCGTGCCGTACTTGCAAGCCCTGAGCTTGAACAAAAACCAATTGGTCCAGGCCTTGGGTTTGTCCTTCAGCGTCTCGACCCTTGCCCTGGCGGCCGGGCTTTATTGGCGCGGCGCGTTGGGCGGTGGCGAACTGAATGCCTCGGTGCTGGCGCTGTTGCCCGCGATGCTGGGCATGTGGCTGGGGCAATGTTTGCGTCAACGCATCAGCGCCGCGTTGTTCAAGCGCGTGTTCTTTGTCGGCATGGCCGTGTTGGGTGCTCATTTATTGATCAGCGGCTAAAGCTGATTGGCAACAATCTGATAGTTATTCGTGATCTGTGCGCAAAGGTAATTTGCTTTAACGCGGGTTTTTCCTAAAGGCTGGGCTCTATATCGTTGCCCTACGTTTTAAACCTTTAAGACCCCCGTGCCGCTCAACAGCGCTGAGGGTTAACTCCTGAAGAGGCTGCTCATGAAAAAAATTCTGTTACTCAATGGCGCTAAAAAATTCGCCCACTCCGATGGCCGCTACAACCTGACCATGCACGACACCGCGCTGGCCTTTTTTGATCGTCAGGGTTTTGAAGTCAACGTCACCCACATCGACGAAGGCTACGACGTGGCCGAAGAAGTCGAAAAATACCTGTGGGCCGACGTAGTAATTTACCAAATGCCGGGCTGGTGGATGGGCGCGCCGTGGATCGTCAAAAAATACATCGACGAAGTCTTCACCCAGGGGCATGGCAAACTCTACGCCAGCGATGGTCGCACCCGTTCCGATGCGTCGCAGCGTTATGGCAGCGGTGGCTTGATCCAGGGCAAACAGTACATGCTGTCGCTGACCTGGAACGCACCGCAGCAAGCGTTTGAAGACCCGGCCGACTTCTTTGAAGGCAAAGGCGTGGATGCGGTGTACTTTCCATTCCACAAAGCCAACCAGTTTTTGGGCATGACCGGCTTGCCGACCTTTCTGTGTGTCGACGTCATGAAACGCCCGCAACCGGATGTTGACGCGGCGCGTTACGAGCAACACTTGAGCGAAGTCTTCGGCCTCGACGTGTAACCTGACGCATTTCACGACAGCTTCGCCGCCGATCGCAGCCTCGCTCCGCTCGTCAGCGGCTACTAGCGACTACTATCAGTCGTTATCAATGAGGGGCATGTGTGAAAGCCAGATCCGATGAGCTGCAAATATTTGTCTCGGTGATTGAGTGCGGCTCGATCTCCGCCGCTGCCGAGCAAGCCGGGCAAACGCCTTCGGCCGTCAGCCGCACGCTGTCAAGGCTGGAGGCCAAGCTCGAGACCACGCTGATCAATCGCACCACGCGGCGCATGGACCTGACCGAAGAAGGCAAGTTCTTCTTCGAGCAGGCCAAGTTGATTCTTGAGCAAATGGACGAGCTTGAAGAACGCCTCATTTCGCACCAGCGCACACCGTCCGGGCGTCTGCGCATCAACGCAGCGGCGCCGTTCATGCTGCACGCCATCGTGCCGTACCTCCCTGAATTCCGGGCGCTGTACCCCGAGATCCAACTGGAACTCAACAGCAACGACCTGATCATCGACCTGCTAGAGCAAAGCACCGATATCGCGATCCGCATCGGCACGCTGGCGGACTCGACCTTGCACGCCCGTTCATTGGGCTGCAGCCCGCTCAACATTCTGGCCAGCCCCGAGTACATCGCCCGACACGGTGTGCCCAACAGCGTGGCCGAACTGGCCAACCACACCCTGATCGGCTTTACCCAAAACGACGGCCTCAACCAATGGCCGTTGCGGTTTGCCCAAGGTGATCGCTGGCCCATCCAGCCGGCCATCAGCGCTTCCAGCGGCGAAACCGTTCGCCACTTGGCGCTGCAAGGGCAGGGCATTGCCTGCCTGTCGCACTTCATGACCCACGAAGACATCAGCGCCGGGCGCTTGCAGGTGCTGTTGGGCGAATTCAACAGCGGCTATCGCCAGCCCATTCATGCCGTGTACTACCGCAACTCGCAGTTGGCGTTGCGCATTCAATGCTTTCTGGACTTTATCCAGACCAAGCTGGCGAGCTATGCAGCGCCGTATTTCAAAGACTGACGGGCTTACTCCTACAGACGTTTAAGGCCAACACCCACACATATAGCAACGTCTGCACCTGACGCATCGCTTTCTATTGAGTGAAGTTTCCGAGAGAATCCCGACCGCCTTGCGGCACTCGATAGGCGTGGATAGTCTCGCTGAGTCACTGACCATCAGTGGCCGGCTTTGACAGGCCTAACAGAACTAGCTGGGCGGCGTCATAAACAGTTCATCGTGTTATGGCGGCTGTGTGCGGGGCACTTTCGAGTGCGCCGGGTTTTGCTAGCTCCCCCGGTCTGTCAAACCGCACATAGCTGCCACCTGTTCCGTTTGACAGCGGGGGGATGGTAGCTCCACACGTTTGGAGCCCTAGCATGAGTAAAATCGTCCCCGATCCACCCCTAAATTCCCTTAATACCGCTGCTCACGCCTGTACCTCACTGTTCGGTATCAACTCCGGCATTGGTGCGCGTGACGCGCTGACGCAGGTTTCGCTGTTGCTTAAAGGCGCTGAACTCAACGCCGACGATATTGGCTCGCGCCTCAGCGGCTTTGAAGCCGAGCAACTCTGGCGCATTACCCACGGCGTCGAGCTGGCGCGTGGTGTGGTCGATGCACTGCTGGCGGACCAACCACCCGCCTAGGTGCGGGTGCAGGCGGCAAGGTGTAGAGGTTGAACACCTTCGCCGTCTGCGGCTTTTGTGTAGCGCTGCGCAGTTTTCCTTTTGCTGTTTGAAATTTTTGACGAAATCAGACAAGGTTCGGCAATAGTTGATAACAATAAAAGGAAGTAGCGAATGCGTATTGTGTGGTTCAAAACCCTGGCCTTGACGGCGGCCATTGCCGCCAGCTCCTCGGCGTATGCCGTCACTCTGGAAGGCGGCGCAGTGGCTGCACCGGATCAATACGGCGCTGAAGTGGCAGCGCAAATCCTCAAAAAAGGCGGCAACGCGGTCGATGCCGCCGTCGCGACGGCCTTCACCCTGGCCGTCACTTACCCCGAAGCCGGCAACATCGGTGGCGGCGGTTTTATGACCTTGTTCATTGATGGCAAACCCTACTTCCTCGACTATCGCGAGACCGCCCCCAAAGCGGCCAGCCGCGATATGTACCTCAATGACAAAGGCGAAGTCATCGAAAACCTCAGCCTGGTAGGGTCCCGTGCGGCGGGCGTGCCGGGTACGGTCATGGGCTTGTGGGAGGCGCATCAGCGCTTCGGCAAATTGCCATGGGCCGAGCTGATCACCCCGGCCGTGGGTTACGCAAAAAATGGTTTCAAGGTGGCCGACCAGCAATTTCAGTACCGCGAAGATGCGCTGGCACTGTTTAACGGCACCACCAACTTCGGTGATTACTTCGGCACCATGAAGCCGGGCGAAACCTTCAAGCAGCCAGAATTGGCCAAGACCCTGGAGCGCATCGCTGATAAAGGCGCCAAAGAGTTCTACCACGGTGAAACTGCCGACCTGCTGGTCGCGCAAATGCAAAAAGACAAAGGCCTGATCACCAAAGAAGACCTCAATGACTACAAGGTCAGCTGGCGTGAGCCGATGCGCGTCGATTTCCGCGGCAACACCTTGTACACCGCACCGCTGCCAAGTTCGGGCGGCATCGCCTTGGCGCAACTGATCGGCATTAAAGAAGACCGCGCGGCAGACTTTAAAGGTGTGGAGCTGAACTCGGCCCCGTACATTCACCTGCTGGCGGAAATCGAAAAGCGCGTGTTTGCTGACCGTGCCGATTACCTGGGCGACCCGGACTTCGGCAAAATGCCGGTGGCTGAGCTGACCGACCCGGCGTACATCGCCAAGCGTGCGAAAGAAGTGAACCCGAAAGCGATTTCCGAAACCGCCAAGGTCAAACCGGGCCTGGAACCGCATCAGACCACGCACTTCTCTATCGTCGATAAAGATGGCAACGCCGTGAGCAACACCTACACGCTTAACTGGGATTACGGCAGCGGCGTTGTGGTTAAAGGCGCGGGTTTCTTGCTCAACGATGAAATGGACGACTTTAGCTCCAAGCCGGGCGTGGCCAACGCTTTTGGTGTGGTGGGCGGTAATGCCAACGCCATCGAGCCGGGCAAACGCATGCTGTCGTCGATGAGCCCAAGCCTGGTCACACGCGACGGCAAGGTCACGCTGGTACTCGGCACGCCGGGCGGTTCGCGGATCTTTACCTCGATCTTTCAGGTGCTGAACAACATCTACGACTACGACCTGCCGCTGGAAAAAGCCGTGGCCGCACAGCGCGTGCATCACCAGTTGCTGCCTAAAGACACGATCTACTACGACGCTTACGCGCCGCTGACCGGCAAAGTCGCCGATGAGCTCAAAGCCATGGGCTACACCCTGGAAGATCAGGGCTGGAACATGGGCGACATCCAGGCCATCCGTGTTAACGGCACCGCCCTGGAAACAGCCTCCGACCCACGCGGCCGTGGCGTAGGCAAAGTCGTGAAGTAACCTTTCAACTCTGTATGAGCGAGCTTGCCTCGCGATCTTTTGATCTTTCTAAAAGATCGCGAGGCAAGCTCGCTCCTACAGTTTTCTCACTTTCTGCGCAATTTGTTACCATCCGTTTCTCGTTTTCTCCCTTCGCGTCTCCCGTCTTTTAGGTAACCCATGAAATTCTCACGTCTGCGCGCTGATGTCCTGGCCGGGCTCACGACGTCATTTGCCTTGCTGCCCGAGTGCATTGCCTTTGCCCTGGTGGCCCATCTCAACCCGCTGATGGGCCTGTATGGTGCGTTCATTATTTGCACCATTACCGCGCTGTTCGGTGGTCGACCGGGCATGGTGTCCGGTGCCGCAGGCTCAATGGCAGTGGTGATCGTGGCGCTGGTGGTGCAACACGGTGTGCAGTATCTGTTGGCGACCGTGGTGCTGAGCGGGCTGATCATGCTGGCGTTCGGGCTGCTCAAACTCGGCAAGCTGGTGCGCATGGTGCCGCACCCGGTGATGCTGGGGTTCGTGAACGGGTTGGCGATTGTCATTGCCATGGCGCAACTCGACCACTTCAAGGACGGCGACACCTGGCTCAGCGGCATGCCGCTGTACGTGATGATCGGCCTGGTGGCGCTGACCATGGCCATTGTCTATTTGTTGCCGCGCCTGACCCGCGCCGCGCCACCGGCGCTGGTTGCGATCTTGAGCGTGGGGCTGGCGGTGTACTTTTTGGGCCTGCCGACCCGCACCCTTGGTGACATGGCGCATATTGCCGGGAGCTTGCCGACATTTGCCCTGCCGGACATCCCGTGGAACCTCGACACCCTGCGCATCATTGCGCCGTACGCGATCGTGATGGCTGTGGTGGGGCTGCTGGAAACCCTGCTGACCTTGAATTTGACCGACGAAATCACCGAGTCCCGGGGTTACCCGGACCGCGAGTGCGTGGCGCTCGGGGCGGCGAACATGGTGTCGGGGGCCTTCGGTGGCATGGGCGGCTGCGCGATGATCGGGCAAACTGTGGTCAACCTCAGCTCGGGCGGGCGAGGGCGGCTGTCGGGGGTGACGGCCGGGGTGATGATCTTGCTGTTCGTGCTGTTTTTGTCGCCGTTTATTGAGCGAATTCCGCTGGCAGCGCTGGTCGGGGTAATGTTCGTGGTGTCGCAACAGACCTTCGCCTGGGCCTCTTTGCGGGTGCTGAACAAAGTCCCGTTGAACGATGTGCTGGTGATTATTGCGGTCACGGTCATCACCGTGTTTACCGACCTGGCGGTTGCGGTGATGTGCGGGGTTATCATCGCGGCGCTCAACTTTGCCTGGCAACAGTCGCGGCAGCTGTATGCCGAGACGCCGGTGCAAAGCGACGAGAGCAAACTGTACCGGGTTCACGGCACCCTGTTTTTCGCCTCGACCACGGCGTTTCTCAAGCTGTTTGACCCGGCCGAAGACCCCGCCAGCGTGACCCTGGATTGCAGCCAGTTAAGCTTTGTCGACTACTCGGCGATTGCCGCGCTGGACACGTTGCGCGAGCGCTATCGCAAAGCGGGCAAGCATTTGCGCGTTGTGCATGTGTCGGAGCGCTGCAAAAAACTGCTCAAGCGCGCCCGCGTGCCTCACGTTTAACACCCTCTCCCGTGGGAGAGGGTTTGTGCAGGTCGGTTACACCTTAAAGTGGCTGACCATTGCTTGCAGTTGTGTCCCCAGCCGCGCCAGTTCAACGCTGGACTTGGCGGTTTCATCACTGGCCGCCGCGGTTTGTTCTGAGACGTCACGCACGTTGAGGATGCTGCGGCTGATCTCTTCTGCCACGGCACTTTGCTGCTCGGCGGCTGCGGCAATTTGCTGGTTCATCGACTGAATATTCGACACGGTGCGGGTAATGCCCTGCAACGAAGTGCCGGCCTGACGGGTCAGGTTCACGCTGCTGTCGGTCAAGGTGCGGCTGTTGTTCATGACCTCGGCCACTTGCTGGGTGCCACTTTGCAGCGCTGCAACCAGCGTTTGAATTTCTTCGGTGGAGTTTTGCGTGCGCTGCGCCAAGGCCCGCACTTCATCGGCCACCACCGCAAATCCACGCCCGGCATCCCCGGCGCGTGCGGCCTCGATTGCCGCGTTAAGCGCCAGCAGATTGGTCTGGTCGGCCACGGCTTTGATCACGTCCATGACGCTGCCGATCTTGTCGCTTTCTGTTTGCAACACGGCCATGGCCTGGGTCGAACGGCCGACTTCAACGGCCAGGCGTTCGATCTGGTCAATGGCCTGATTGACCACGTTGTCGCCTGCGCGGGCTTCGTCGTCGGCTGCGGCTGCTGCGTGGGACGCTTGCTCGGCATTGCGTGCGACTTCTTGCACGGTCGCGGTCATTTCATGCATGGCGGTGGCCACTTGATCGGTTTCGACCTTTTGGCTGTTGACCCCGGCGCTGGTCTGCTCGGTGACCGCAGACAACTCCTCTGCTGCGCTGGCGATTTGCGTAACGCCGTCGCGGATCCCGCTGATCAAATCACGCAGGGTCGTGCCCATACGCGCAATACCTTGTTGCAGGATGCCCAGGTCATCGCGGCGAGTAACTTGCAAGTTGTGGCTCAGGTCGCCGCTGGCAATCCGTTCAACAACCTCCAGGGTTTCACGCAGCGGGCGAGTGATCTGGCGGGTGATCACGACGGCCGCCACCACGCCCAGCAGCAAGACCAGCAAGGTGCTGATCAATTGCAGGCGGTTGGCACTGGCGCTGTCGGTGTCACGGCGTTCCAGCTGAATGTTGTACAGCTCGGTGCTGCGGCTAAGGATGCCGTTGCCGTAGTCCGTCATGTCTTTGCGGCGGTCGATAATGCTGTTGTCAGTGTCAGTGAATACCTTCAACGCCTGGGTGTACTCAGCCATGGCATCACTTAACGCACGCAAGGTGTCAGCGGCGCTGGTGCTGAAAAAAGCGTTCAACCCCGCAAGGCTGGCCGTCGCAGCGGCCAGTTGGCTGCGTGCAGCCTGTTCGGTCGCAGGCGTGGGCGAGGCAATGTAGGCGCGGCCCAGATCGCGGGCCATAAGGAATTGTTCGCGCACTTTGGTGACCGCCTGGTACTGCTCAAAACGCCCTTCTTCGCCCGCCGGGCGTTGCAAAGTGCGGGCGTCCAGCGTGGCGATGTCGGCCAGCGTCGTTTTGGCGCTGCGATCCATGCGCTCACGCGACACCGCAGACTCAACGTAAGCCTTGCGCATCGCCACCAGGGCGCTTTGGTAGCGGGTGATGAGGTCGTGTTGCTCGTTCAGCAACTTGAGGTTTTCAGGGCTCTTGAACGTGTTCAGCAGTTGTTTTTGCTGCGCCTCAAAGGCTTCCAGATTGGTCTGCACGTTCTGTGCGGCGGTCTCGTCGCCATTGGTCAACATGTACTGCAAACGTGCGACCCGCAGGTTGGTCAGCGCGCTGTTGAGTTGCGTGATATCGGTCATCCAGTTACTGCGGTCAATCAATGTCCCCAGGCTGAACCAATTGCTGATTGCCATCAGGCAGGTGAGGGCCAAAACCAGGCCGAAGCCCAAGGCCAGTTTCATGTTGACGCTGATGTTGCTCAGCCAACTGTTCATTTCAATCTCCAGGAACGGTGCGCGCAGGATCTGTTCTCGCTGTAGGGTTTTGTTTTTTTGGCCCAGCAAAATACGTGTGTTGAGCTGTATCGGCGGCGTTGAGCAGAGCTGAAACGTTTTTTGATGCGTAATGATCAGTGGTTAAAAAGGCCCTCCAAAACGGCAATCAAAGGTGTGTTTAAAGACTTTTTTCACATTTGCTTCACCTGCCTCCTACACCCGAATTTCTAGACTGCGTTCAGTTTGGAAAAAGCCTTGCTATGCAAGACTGTTTTCGTACCAGCGGGATTGTTCACCCATCCATTGTCATATTCGCGTTATAGGGTGGCAGCGACTGTTGTTCACTGACTGCCATAGGGGCGTTCTACGTGATTTTGAGTCTTCGTTTAGCGGGTGCTAAGCGCGCATTACTGCGCAAAGCGTTCGCGCGTTATCGAAATGCACTGGTGGTGGTCGTAGCGACGGTTTTGACCGTATTTATTACCCTTCAATTGCTGGCGCCTGCACCTGCGCCCAACCTGGCGTTGCCCGGCAATGCCAGCCGTGTGGTAGCGCTGAAACAGAGCTGGGCTAAAGGCGATGTCATTGCGCTTGTTCGTCATGGCGAACGTTGCGACCGTTCCTCGACCCTTTGCCTGGGGCCTGAAGATGGCATCACTGTGCACGGCGAATCCGTTGCTCAAGCGCTGGGCAATGAGTTCCTTCAGATGGGGCTGGCCCATGCCGATATCTACAGCAGCTTGCTGACCCGCTCACGGCAGACGGCTGACGCGATGTTTACTCGCCCGGTTGAGGCTCAAGACTGGGTGTTCAACTGCAGGGGCAAAATGCTCAGCGACGTGCTCAAGCATAAAGTCCCGGGTCGCAATCTGGTGCTGGTCACCCATAGCGAATGCATGGACGAGCTTGAGAGCCAGATGCATGTGCCCACAGAAACCACCTTCAGCTATGGCGCTTCGTTGTTTATCAACGTAGAGGGCGCCAGCGCACAGCCGCAAATGCTCGGTTATGTTGAAACCAAAGACTGGAACAGCATCGTGCCGCCAGGCACCCTGCCAGCGGGCCATAGCCTCGAAGCCTCACGTTTTTAACACCTCAACGTGTAGGAGCGAGCTTGCCTCGCGATCTTTTGATCTTTTAAAAGCTCGCGAGGCAAGCTCGCTCCTACAATTGGGTACCGTTAAGCCAACACACGATTCCAATTGTCTTCGACCGGCAGCGGCACGTCCCTGAGTTCCTGGGCCACGGCTTTTTCGATGTCGTCGGCGCTGAGTTCTTTTTCATCAAGCCACGGCCATGTGGCATCCGCATCGCGAAAGTTGAGTTGGTTATTCAACTGCTGACACGCGAGCGCGAGCAAGTGCATCAGCACCCACTGACTGGTGAGGTACGCCTTCTGTTGCACCGGGCTGCGGTTGAGCAAGGCGGTGACCTCTGTCACCTGCGGGTTTGGCCACGCGCTGCTGCGCAGGTTCCAGACCAGCGCGCCATTGTTCGACACGTCTTTGTCGGCCAGTGCCGGGTCGGCGCTGACCTCTATGCTCAGCTTTAAATGTTGGTGCTCAAGCTGGTCAATCAGATAACGGGCGAGGCCGGATTGGCGCAGGTACGCCGTCGCGGTCTTGTAGGCCAACTGAGCGTCATAGTCGCTCAGGCTCTGGCTGGTAATGCTGATGGTCATGGCTAGCTCCTTGACTGGGTAACGTCCAGCACAGGGAGCGTAGCCAATGTGCCGTAATCGGCCACGCCAAGTGTCGTTCTATTGCCGCGGATCAATCTTCTGAAGCGGGCGCCAGCGTCACGAAGTAAAAGTGATGGCGGCCAACACTGACCGTGTCCAGCACCTTCAGCGCCACACCCGGCACCTCGGTTTTGTCGATAACCGCGATATTGTCGGGCGACTCAGCCAAAAAGGCCTGCAATTCGGCGGCGGAGTTCAGCGTGTGCGGCAGTTGCTGGCTATAAAACACCACGGCTCCAAGACGCTCATCCGGTTGCAGCAGGGCGATGTGTTTACCGCTGGCTTGCAGGCTGATGACTTGCGCGGCCACGGGCTGGAAGGATTCGCTGCGATCGGCGCGCGGCGCCCATACAGCCGCAGCGATCAGGTAGGTGGTGACAACCCCGGCCAGCAGTGCGATGGCCAGCGAACGGTGGTAGTCGCTCAAAAACTTGGCGATGGCCGAGTCCTGGCTTTTCTTGCGCAGCCATTGCAGCACAACCCCGGCGTACTCGGCAGCGATCACGGCCGCCGCCGGGGTCAGCGACATCAAGTACACCGCGCGCTTGCTTGAGGCGATATTGAGCATCAGGTATTGCGCCAGCAGCCACACGCAGAAAAACAGCAGGTAAGGGTTGCTGCGCAATTGCTTGCGGAAATGCCACAGCCCCAGGAACGTCAGCAGGTTCCACGGCAGGAAGCTTTCGGGCAATTTGCGCAGGTAATAGTAGAAGGGTTCGTAGTGCCCGGCCTCGACAAAGGAACCGCTGAATCGGCCAATGCTGTTGGTCAATACCACTTCGCTAACGGCTTGCAGCCCGCCACGTTGATACAGCACGCACAGCCAGATCAGCAGCGGGATCAAGCCCACCAGAGTCATCAGGGCCGGGCGCAGCCAGTCATTCACGGCAAAGCGTTTGTTGATCAAGCTGTCACACAGCAAATAGGTAAAAATCACCACCCCCGGCAAGGCCAGGCCGAACACGCCTTTGCTCAAGGTGGCAATGGCAATGCCGGCGGCAAACAGTAACCAGCTACCGGCCGCAAAGCGCGGTTGGCGGCTGGCCTGGTAAAACGCCAGCAGCGCCATGCTGACGCCCAGGGTCAGCAGCGAATCTTCACCGACCTGGCGTGCATTCGCCCAAAAGCTGCCCATGGTGGCCAGCATCGCGGCAGCCGTCCAGGCCATGGCTGTCGGCCGACCAAAGCGGCGCAGCATGGTGAACAGCAACATGATGCTGCACAGCCCGGCAATGGCGGACGCCAAGCGCACGGCAAACAGCTGGCCGCCAGACAGCTGGATCGCCGTCGCATCGAGCCACAGGCTCAGGGGAGGTTTTTCAAGGAAGGGTTCATTCAGCAGGGACGGGGTGACCCAGTCCTGACTCAAGTGCATTTGCATGGCAATCCCGGCAACCCGGGATTCGGTGGAACCTTGCAGATGGTGGTTACCCAAGGCAAAAAACATCAACACACAACCGAGCAGCAGTAACAGCAGAGCGGGACGAGTCAGACGCATTGGGTTACCAGGCTATATTTCAGTGAATAATGCGCTGGAGTATAGGAGGGGAAAGTTTAACAAAATGTGAAAAATGGCCGATTCAGGACTTTTTGCCCCGTGATGGCACCACAGTGCTTACAGGCATCATGTTTATTCCTGACCCGGCGATTGCCGGGTCAGGATCACACTCAGAACGTTGCCTTGACCTGCAGGCCTGCGACCAGCGCATTGCCCCGGCTTTTGCCGTAGAACGCACCCGGTTCGATGATGTATTGCACATCCGGACGCAGCAGCAACCACGGCGTCACTTGAGCGCCGTAGTTGAGCTCCAGCAACTGCTCGCCGCTGTCGAGGTTGGCAATCATGTTGGCTTGCTCAGGGTTGGCAGCCGCAGCTTCTTGCACATCACGCGAGCGTGAGTTGAACACGGCGCGACCGTAAGCGAAGGCGATGCTGTCTTGCGGGCGGCTGGCAAACGGCTTTTGTTTCACCAGGCCCACCGCGTACCAACGGCGCATGGCCGAGGTCGCGGCATTGCTGGTGGCGGCCTGGCCAAAGGCGCGCAAGACACTTTCGGGGTCTTGCTCATCACGCCAGATCGCCTGGTCGACCAGTATGTAAGCGCCGGTGCGATTGTTGGCTTTTTGCGTGCTGCCAATTTTCGTGGTGTTGGAGGTGTCGTAGTACCAGCCCGCTTTGTATTGGCCGCTCAGCCAGGCGTTGTGGTTGTAGATCGCTTCCAGCGGCAGGATGGCGCCGGTGGTGCCACGGGTGGTCATGGTGAACGCTTCGGAGGAGCGGCTGTTGTACTCCGGATTGACCTGGAACACAGCGGTTTGCAAGGTCAGCGACGGGCTCACGGTGTAGCGCAATTCAGCGCCCCAATGAGGTGTCGGGTAGTTGCTCCAGCCGCTGCCGTTGGACATGGTCAACGGGTGGGCGCAGAAACCGGCGTTTACAAAGCTGGTCAGCAGCGGCATACCGCCAAAGTCATTACCCATCGCCAGGAAGCCGAGTTTGGTGGTCAGCGCCGGGCTGAATAGCGTGCGCTGGTAGCTGAATTCAGACAGCCGCGTGTACTGGCCGCCGTAGTTCTCTTGCACCGGCAAGCGGTTGCCTACCAAGTCTTCGGAGGCGCTATGGCCGCGACGGTCGTTGACGGTGATCTGCACCAGGCCCGCGTCCGGGGTATCGAGCAGCTTGCTCAGGTCGAACTGGGCGCCGATGCGCACTTGCTGCGAATACCGCGTGCCGTGCTTGATCCCGCCGTGCAGGTTGGAAAACGTTTCGGAGTTGTAGTCGCCGGTCAGCTTAATGCCTTTGTCGATCAGCTTTTGGCGTTCGCCGCCCCAATCGCCGGTCAGCGTTGAGCGATTCATCAGGTCGTCAGAGGTGTCTGCAAGCGCACAAGCGGGGACGAGGGCCAAGAGTGACAAGCCGCTGCACAGGCCGGAAGTCAGCAAGGCGCGGGAAGAAAAAAACATCTAAAAGTGCTCCTTCATAAGCGGTGTCGCAAAGCAGGGGGCGACACGATGTCGCACAGTATGAACTAGTTAGTTCATAAAATTAATATTTCGTCATATTGCCGCGACGAGAGGGTGCAGTTCGCTGTGATGGTGAAAACGCGCAGTTTTAGCGAGGTTTCGGCGCATATATCGGCATGTTAGGTAACGATTTTCAGCTTGTTTTAGCCGGGTCACTGGCGAATCGTCCGCGCTCTTTCGACGTATTCCCAGGTAATAGACTCTGATGAGCAGCGCTAAACCCATGATCGGCACCAAGGCTTTGTCCGCAAACCTTAAGCGCGGTCGCCTGGAGGTTGAAGTCAATGCATCGACTTTTGAGCCACAGGCCTTGTTCCGTTTCGCTGAACGGCGTAACCCCAAGCGCGCCTTTTTGTTTGTCTCGTGTGTATTGGGGCGGCACATTCCAGCCCGGCCGTCGCGGATGGCTGAGTGTTTCGATGCGCTGGCCGCACAGATCCCCGCGGACTTGCCCGGCCCGGTGCTGGTCATCGGCATGGCCGAAACGGCTGTCGGCCTCGGCGCTGGCGTACATCGCGCCTTGGCCCGCACGCGCAACGACAGTGTTTATCTGTGCAGCACCCGGCATCCGACGGGCAGCGCGGTGTTTGCCCGTTTTGAAGAAGAACACAGCCACGCCACTTCGCATTTACTGCACCTGCCGCAGAGCGCACAGGCCCTTGCTCTCATGCTGACGGCCCGTTCACTGGTGCTGGTGGATGACGAGGCGTCTACCGGTACCACCTTTATCAATGTGTGCAACGCCCTGGCTGACGCCGGGCTTGAGTCGATTGAACGCATCGTTAGCGCCACCCTCACCGACTGGTCGCAGGGTGCGCTGCGCAAGGCCAAGGGCAGTCACGCCAGCAGCGTTTCACTGCTCGCCGGGCGTTATACGTTTGCCGAAGATGCACACGCCGAGCTGCCAGAAATGCCCAGCGTCGGCACTGTGGCCGAAGGTCATTGGCCACTTGAACCTGAACGAGACTGGGGGCGCATGGGCGTGTGCGAACACCGCGACACGCTGGCCCCTGATCTGCACGTCGCCCCCGGCGAGCGGGTCGTTGTGATCGGCACCAGTGAGTTTGTCTGGCCACCTTTTTTGCTCGCTGAGCGGCTGGAGCGTTCGGGCGCTGATGTGCATTTCAGCGCCACCAGCCGTTCACCCATCGCCTTGGGTCACGCCATCGACCACGCGCTGTCATTTCGCGACAACTATGGGCTGGGCATTCCCAACTTTTTATACAACGTCGCCCCTGGCCAGTTTGACCGTGTGCTGATTTGCAGCGAAACCCCGACGGCTGCGCTGGATCCGGCATTGCTGCGGGCATTGAATGCACAGGTGATTGTTTATGGCCATTAATCGCCCGCTTGTGTTCGTTGACCTCGACGACACGTTGTTTCAAACCGCCCGCAAAATGGCCGAAGGGCCGCGCTACACCGCCACGCTTGATGCGCAGGGCCAGCCCAATGGCTTTATGAATGCGACGCAGCAGGGCTTTGTCGAGTGGTTGCTGGCCACCACCGACGTGGTGCCCGTGACTGCGCGCAGCGTTGAGGCGTATCAGCGGGTGCAGATTCCATTCGTGCACGGAGCTATCTGTGACCACGGCGGCGTCATCCTCAGCGCAGAGGGTGTGCCCGATGGCGAGTGGCATGCGCGCATGTGCAACGAACTGGCACTGGAGCAGGCACGCCTGCGACGCCTGAGCGAGCAAACCTTGGCGCTCGGTGCTGAGCTGGGCTTATCGCTGCGCAGTTGGGTGGTGGAGGAGCAAGGCCTGGCCACTTACGTGGTGACCAAACACAGTTATGAAACTGATCATGCGCTGCTGGTCGTATGTGCCGAGGCCAGGGCGCGGGGTTTGCTCAACGGCCTGAACGTGCATGGCAACGGCAACAATCTGGCCTTCCTGCCGAAGGCGTTGCAAAAGCGTGAAGCGGTGCGCGAGTGGGTTCGCCGCGATCAGGCACTCAACGGCAAACGGCCATTGCTCGGCTTCGGCGACAGCCTGTCGGACCTGGGTTTTATGGCTGAGTGCGACTGGTGGGGCACTCCAAAACACGGTCAGTTGGCCAGCCATGTGTGTGCGAGCGTGGACCATGCGTAATGTTTGCGCGGGCTTGAATACCGTCGGCAGCGGCAGTTACGGCCGGGATGATGTGCACTTTTTACTGCGTGCGATGGTGATTAAAACCACCGATGTGCAGGAAAAAGAGCACCTGATCCAGACCCGGCAACGCCACTACTCCGAGATGATCAGCCAGGAGCATGCGCCCTCCCAACCCCATCAAAACCTCTACAGGCGGGCGCTGGCGCACAATGCGGCGCGCATGGCCGCAGATGTTCAGGCCTTGGCTAACGCCTTGAACGAACGTTACACCGGCAGCACCCTTGCGTTGGTGTCATTTGTGCGCGCCGGGGTGCCGCTGGGCGTATTGCTGCGCCGGGCATTGCTTGAAGCCGGTCGTGATGCCCGGCATTACGGGGTCAGCATTGTCCGCGACCGGGGTATCGACAACGTGGCCCTCGAAGCGGTCATCAAGGCACACGGTGCCGAAAACATCGTCTTCGTCGATGGCTGGACGGGCAAAGGAGCGATCAGCGAACAACTGCGTGAGAGCCTGGCTGCCGATTCGCGCTTTGCACCCCGGCCACGGTTGGTGGTGTTGGCGGATCCGTGTGGGCGTGCCTGGCTGGCAGCGTCTGCCGAAGACTGGCTGATCCCTTCGGGGATTCTGGGGGCCACCGTGTCCGGTCTGGTATCACGCTCAATCTGGGCGCCAGAACCCGGCTTGCACGGGTGCGTGATGTACCCCCATTTGGCTGGGCATGACGTGACCATGAGTTTTATCCACAGCATCGAAACCGAACGTGCCCGGATAACCGCGCCCGCCAGCGCCCAACCCTGGACGCTGGCACAGGCCTGGGCGTTGCAACGCCGCGCGCAAAGTGTGCTGGACGGTATCTCGACGCGTTTTTCGGTGCTCAACGGCAACCGGATCAAGCCCGGTATTGCCGAGGCCACCCGTGCCGTCATGCGCCGCATGCCCGAGCAAGTGCTGGTGCGCCGGCGTGACGATCCGGACGTGCAACTGCTGATGCACCTGAGCCGTCAGGCCAACATCGAGGTCCGCGAAGTCGGTGACGAATTGGGGCCGTATCGCGCCCTCACTGTCATCAGGAGCGTGCGCTGATGATCAAGCATTCGCCCTATGCCCTGGGGGCCACGCTGTACATGCCGGCCACCCGGCCGGACATCCTGGACGTTGTGTCTGGTGAAAAAATCCAGGGGTTGCGATCGCTGGTGCTGTGCCTCGAAGACGCCGTGGCCGCCACCGATGTGCAACAGGCACTGAACAATCTCAAACACCTGCTGGAGGCTATCGAAGCGCGGGGCGGTCGACCGTCCGGCGGGCCGATCCTGTTTATCCGGCCGCGTGACAGCCGCATGGCGGCGCTGCTCAATGAATGGCCATTAATGCGCCACGTCGATGGATTTGTTGTGCCTAAACTGTGTCTGAGCAACCTGCGCGAGTGGCAACAGGCCGTGGCCTGCGACGACTTGATGTTGATGCCAACCCTTGAAACACCTGAGGTCTTTGACCCCGGCGCCATGGTTGAATTGCGCAGCGCCCTGCTCGAACACTTGCCGGGGCGTATCATTGCCCTGCGCATAGGCGGGAATGATCTGATGGGCTCTCTGGGGCTGCGTCGTTCACCGACGATGACGCTTTACAGCACACCGATGGGTTACGTTATCCCGATGTTATGCGGGATCATGGGCTCTGCGGGGTTTGCGCTGACGGCGCCGGTGTTTGAACAGCTCAACATGCCGCAGTTGCTGGAGCAGGAATTGGCGCTGGATATCGCCCACGGGCTTGTCGGTAAAACCGCAATCCATCCGGCGCAAATTGCAGTTATCCACAGGGCGCTACAAGTCAGCCTTGAAGATTTCAACAGCGCACGCCAGATACAAAGTGATACGGCGCCTGCGGTGTTCAAGTTCAACGATGCGATGTGTGAACCCGCGACCCATGGCAAATGGGCGCAAATGATTATTGAACGAGCGCATTGGCAAGGGGTTCGCCCCGAAATGACCCGCTCGATAGACCCTTTTTGGAGGCAGCCTGCGATGGGCTGAAGTAGTCGGTTGAATGAAGTTTTGAATACGCCTGAGAAGGGCAAGCAGGTCCTGTCGGCTTTCGATTTTGATGGCACGTTGACCTATCACGACAGCTTTGTGCCCTTTTTGCGCTTCGCGTTTGGCAACCGCTTGTTCGCGATGCGGCTCTTGCGAATGATCCCTGCGACCACCGCTTATTTGCTGGGCCGGATCAGCCGAAATGATTTGAAAGAAAAACTCATCACGGTCTATCTCACGGGAGCCAAGGAAGCATGGGTGGCCGAGCGTGCCGAAGCATTTTGTGACGCTTCCTGGCAGCAACTGATGCGACCTTTGGGCTTAGTATCGGTCGCCTCCGAGCTTGAACAGAAGGCCATTGTGACCATCTGTTCGGCTTCGCCAGAGCTGGTGCTCAAGCCCTTTGCCAAAAAGCTCGGTATCGCGCTCATTGGCACCCGGCTGCAGTCGGTTGATGGCGTGCTGACCGGAGAGATCGACGGCACCAACTGCCGATGCGAGCAAAAAGTCATTCGGCTGGAGGCCCAGTACGGGCCTTTGGATCAATACACACTACGTGCTTGGGGAGACACCCAGGGCGACGAGCAAATGCTGGGGGCAGCCCAAGAGCCACATTGGCGCGAGTTTCATGCGCTGTGGCGTCGCAAGCGGCCATTGGATGTGTGTCTGCGTGAGGAACTCTGAGCAGAACAGATCATGAGCCAGCAGCTACTTTCGGCCCCCGTCCCTGAGTTCAGACAAGGAAAGGAAACGCTACATGGCTATTTCGTTGTCCAAGAACCAAGCGGTATCCCTGGAAAAGGAGACCGGGGCGGGGCTTAAAAAAGTATCGATGGGGCTGGCGTGTAACCTGAGCTGCAATGCGCCCCGGGCGGTGCGTTTATGACCCTTTTGGCGCCGGGCGCCAACACAGGTGTTAATACAGAAACCTTGAACGTGACCGTCAGCTACAGCCCTGTGTCGTGCGCGGAGCTGGACGTTTCGGCATTTTTGCTCACGGCTTCGGGCAAGGTGCGTGGCGACAACGACATGTGCTTCTTCGGCCAGAAAGCGGTCAATCATGGCGCGGTCAAACTGCTTGAGTCCTGCCCCGGTCGAGCGGTGTTCAGCCTCGATTTACAGGCGATTGATCCTGCGATCGACAAAATTGCATTGACCGCCACCGTTTATGAAAACAAGGCTAAATTCTCGGCATTTCCCCATCTGACCGTGGCGGTGAGCGGCGGCATAGAGGCCCCGATTCCGACGCAAGGCATGTCAGAAACCGCATTGATTTTGGGTGAGTTTTATCGTCGTCAGGGCGTGTGGAAATTCCGCTGTGTCGCTCAGGGCTTTGCTGGCGGTCTTGCACCCTTGGCTGAACACTTTGGTATGGAAATTGACGCCCCGGTAACGCCATCCCCGGCGCCTGTGGCGCCGGCGTCGGCAACCCGGGTCAATTTGTCAAAGGTCACCCTCGACAAGCAGCGCCCCTCCATCAGTCTCGTTAAAAAAGACGGGGATTTCGGCGAGATCAAAATAAACCTCAACTGGAACCGGGCCCCGCAAAACATCGGCGGCGGTGGCTTTTTTGCAGCGTTGCGCGGCAAGTCAGGCGGGATCGATCTGGATGTAGGTTGCCTGTACGAGCTGCAAAACGGCCGCAAAGGCGCCGTCCAGGCCCTGGGTAATGCGTTTGGCGAATTTGCCGATGAACCGTTCATTCAACTGATGGGCGATGACCGTACCGGGGCCGCAAGCGATGGCGAGTGGCTGCGCATCAATGGCAAACAGTGGCAAGCAGTACGCCGGGTGCTTGTCTATGCGTTCATCTATAAAGGCGCGCCGAACTGGCAGGCCACTGACGGCGTGATCACCTTGTACATGCCAGGCGAACCGCCCGTCGAAGTGCGCTTGAGCGAAGAGGGCGGCTCCAAGGGTATGTGCGCTGTCGCCTTGCTTGAAAACATTGACGGCAGCGTCAAGGTCAATCGCAAGGTTGAGTTTTACAATGGCCATTCAGACATGGACACGGCCTTTGGCTGGGGCATGCGCTGGGCTGCCGGGTCTAAATGACCGCGACATAACGACCGCCGAGGCTGGCGATTTTGATCTTTGAGGACACCATGGAAAACACGGCAATTGGCTTTCCGCCAACGACCATCGCTGTATTTGTAGCACTTGCGGTCATTGCCCTGGCAATCGATCTGTTTACCCACAAAAGCGATAAACCCGTCACGCTGACCAACGCGGCTTGCTGGTCGATTTTTTGGGTGCTGATCTCACTCGCCTTTGCGGGCTACCTGTATTACGCCCATGGTCCGAGCGTGGCCAGCCTGTTTGTTACCGGTTACGCACTCGAAAAAGTCCTCAGCGTCGACAACCTGTTTGTGTTCATGGCGATCTTTGCCTGGTTCAAGATCCCCGATGCGTTGCGTCACCGTGTTCTGTACTGGGGCATCATCGGCGCCATCGTGTTCCGCTTGATCTTCGTGGCGATCGGTACAGGGCTTCTGGCCTTTGGACCGTGGGTAGAAGTGCTGTTTGCGGTGATTGTGGCCTGGACCGCGATCATGATGCTGCGCGGCAATGAAGACGACGAAGACGAAGACTATTCCAAACACGTCGCCTACCGGTTTGCGAAAAAACTGTTCCCGGTATG
Source organism: Pseudomonas sp. PS01297 (assembly GCF_029959305.1). Taxonomy (NCBI): domain Bacteria; kingdom Pseudomonadati; phylum Pseudomonadota; class Gammaproteobacteria; order Pseudomonadales; family Pseudomonadaceae; genus Pseudomonas; species Pseudomonas sp. PS01297. The sequence goes on along the minus strand of NZ_JASCPQ010000033.1, from coordinate 31,762 downwards.
GCCAAAGCTGCATGGTCATCAGTTTTTTGTGTCGCGCACGGTGCTTGAGCAGGAGATCACCAAACCCGAGAACAAGGGCATGACCCTGGCCAGCAAAGGCGCCTTGTTCGCCACACCGCTATTTTTGTGTGTGGTGGTGGTTGAGGTCTCGGACATTCTGTTCGCCTTCGACTCCGTGCCAGCCGTCATCGCCGTCAGCCGTGAACCCCTGATCGTTTACTCCGCCATGATGTTTGCGATTTTGGGCTTGCGCACCATGTACTTCGTACTTGAAGCCCTCAAGCGTTATCTGGTGCACCTGGAAAAATCGGTTATCGCGTTGTTGTTCTTTATCGCCGCCAAGCTGGCGTTGAATGCAACCAACCACCTGTTTGGCCATGGCATCAGCATTGAGCCAAACACCAGCTTGCTGGTGGTGTTGGTGGTCTTGGCCATCGGCATTGCGGCCAGCGTTGTTTTCCCCGGCAAAGAAGAAAAATCGGACGTTAAAAACGGCTGACAGCTTTGCCTTGTTCAACGGCCAGGAGGCGCAGCACACGATGCAGTCGAGGGGTATGGCTTGGTCTTTCAAGCCGTTCCCAGTCAGTTCTTTCTATAAGGATTCACGCACATGGCAGTAAGTCTGAGTAAAGGCGGCAATGTATCCCTGACCAAAGAAGCACCGGGCCTTACCGAAGTCGTGGTGGGGTTGGGCTGGGATCCACGGGTAACCGACGGCCAGGAGTTCGACCTGGACGCCTCGGTGTTTATTGTTGGCGAGAGCGGCAAAGTGCTGAACGACGGCAGTTTTGTGTTCTACAACAACAAGACCTCACCGGACGGCAACGTTGTGCACCAGGGCGACAACCGCTCAGGCGCAGGCGAGGGCGATGATGAGCAAGTGCACGTCAAACTGTCCGGCTTTGCCCCAGACACCAAAAAACTGGTGTTTGCCGTCACCATCCACGAAGCGGCCGGGCGTAAGCAGAGTTTTGGTCAAGTCGCCAATGCGTACATTCGCGTGGTGAACAAGGCGGATGGCAAAGAGCTGGCGCGCTATGACCTGAGCGAAGACGCCTCAACCGAAACCGCCATGATCTTTGGCGAGCTGTACATCAATAACAGCGAGTGGAAGTTCAAAGCCATCGGCCAGGGTTTTGCTGGCGGACTGGGCCCGTTGGCGGCGTCTCACGGCGTAAACCTGGGCTAACCCCACGATTAAAAAAAGACCCTACCCGACGCCGGGCAGGGTCTTTTTTTTGTGTTAAATCCCGCAGCCATCCAAAATTTCGCCCTCTGTAGGAGCGAGCTTGCCTCGCGATCTCTTGATTGTTGAGCGTGAGAACATGCTCCTTTCATCGCTGTAGCCGGTCACAAAACTGCACTTAACAACTGCGCAAAAACTTGCGCACTTAAACGCTGTTTTTACACTAACTATTTTGCTGTAAGCCTTATCAACAAAGGGCTCCAGCGCACTGCGCAACTTTTTGCGCAGCAGTGCGCAACACCTTGCGCACTTTTGCCTGATATTCCGCCTAAATCCCCTGACGAAAAACACACGGTCGTCTACAGGCGTTGATCTATAAGGGCTGAACGTTAACTGGCATAACTCTTGAACTCTCCAATGACCGCGCAACGTTTTTGTTTGCCGGCTTATCACATTTTTTGTGCAAGGAGAGCTTCATGGCTACGCCAGCGTATATGTCCATCACCGGTGCAAAGCAGGGCCTGATCACAGCCGGCGCGTTCACAGCCGATTCAGTGGGTAACACCTATCAGGAAGGGCACGAAGACCAGGTCATGGTTCAGGGTTTCAGCCACGAGGTGATCATCCCGCGTGACCCGCAATCGGGTCAGCCCACCGGTCAGCGTATTCACAAGCCGCTCTGCATTACTAAAGTTTTTGACAAGTCTTCGCCTTTGCTGCTTGCAGCATTGACCTCCGGCGAGCACATGGAGAAAGTCGTTATTCAATGGTATCGGACATCGGCTGCCGGCACGCAAGAGCATTACTACACCACCACACTTGAAGACGCGATCATCGTCGACATTAAAGACTACATGCACAACTGCCAGGACCCGGCTAACAGCCATTTCACCCACCTGGAGGACGTGCAATTCACGTACCGCAAAATCACCTGGACTCACGAAATCAGCGGTACTTCGGGCTCTGACGACTGGCGCAGCCCTGTCGCAGGTTAAACCCAAGTACCCATAAACGACATCAGCCCGCCTCGGCGGGCTGATGTCGTTCGCAGGAGGCATTCAATGGTTACGCGTGATCTTTCGTTGTCGGCAGGTCTACCTCCCGACCTTGAATGGCAAGGACGCTGCGGTTTATTACTGGACGCGGTCAGCCTGATCAAACGCTCCCAGCACCTGGCGCAGTGGAACAACCCCTGGGTGTTTGAGCCGCTGTACACCGCCTCGGCAATGCCCGGCCTTGAGCAACTGTCGCCGCGTGTATTAAAAGTCGAGACACCGGCTCAGCCCGTACTCCAACAATTTTTAGCCAATGCCGAAGAAGAGTGGGGCTACCTGCTGTTTTGTGACGGTGAATGGTCGTCCATGATTGCCCATCTGCGTTGGCTGACCGTGGTCCGCATGCCCCACGAACAGCGTGTGTTTCTGCGTCTGGCAGACCCTTCGGTCATGCATGCATTATTTACGCTGGCGGTCGAAGCGGGGGATGCCACCCTGTTTGGCCCCTGCCAGCAGATCCTCATCGCCGACGCGGCGCAGGGTGTCTGGCACCTCCATCATCGCCCCGGCCCTGCGCCCATCTCGCAACAGTGCACGCCTTACTTACTCTCGGAGCAAGAGGCTAGCGCGCTGGATGTCGTCAGTTTTCACAATGTGGTGCTGCGGCTCGAGCGGCATTTACTCCATTACTTTCCCGCGTACCAGGCCCACCTCTCGCCAAGCGAACGCTGGGCACATGTTCACGCGTTGGCGAGCATGGCCTATGACCGCGGCTTGAGCAGTGAACTCGACATCACCCTTTACGCCAATGTGCACGGCTACCTCGGGGAACATGCGCTGCGGGACCATCCCGACTTACACCTTCAGTTGATCACCGTCTCGGCGCTCACGCCTGCGCAACGCATCGAGAAGGTGGCTGAAATCGCCCGCTGCCGAGCACTGCACCTGAGAGAGCCTGCCTGATGTCGACCGTCTTCTGGCCCAAAAACCCCAACAACGTCAACCTCTCCCGCGATGATGCGCGAAACAGTATGGGCACCTGCCCGCTGATGAAAACCACCGTGCAGTTGATCCCGCTGCGCTATGGCATCGTCGACAACCCGGCACTCGACCCCGCAGGCGAGGTTGCCATGCCCTACAGCCTCGGCGCCCGGCCGCTGGGTATCCGGCTGTTGCGCGATGGCTGGTTGTACGTGATTGAGGGCAGCAGTGGCACCTTGTCCGAGTACCGTATTGAAGACGGGCTGGTCAGCGCCATGCTGTGGCAAGGTCGTGAGGTGTTCGACGACGACCGTGAAGAACCGATCCACGAACCGAGGCTGATTTACGCCAAAACCAGCACCTTGTACGTCACGTATTCCGAAGTCCCGTGGACCGCGAAAAAGTGCCAGCAGGTGCTGAGTTCAACGTCCGAGCGTATTCACTTCATGCAAGCGGTCGACTTGAGCAAGTCCAAGTGCGACACAGGCGGGCCCCATCTGCTGACCCCGGACATGACCGAGCATTGGCTGGCGGAAGTCGCGACCGAGCGAATCGAGGCAGAGCAACAGAACCCTGCTACCACGCTGGCCAGGCACACCAGCAGCACCCAACAACGGCTGGACGCGGAACTGCCCGAGCATGAGCGCTTGCCCTACCTGTGGGAAAAACCCGCGCGTTTCGCTCAAACCTCCATGAACCGTCTCACCGGCTGCATTCATCCACAGTACCGGCACGACACGCTGTATCTGGTGCTGGAAGACACCTTGGGGGTGATGCGCGACCTGGCCAATTATCAGGACCACGTGGTTGGCTGGATCGATGACTGGAGCAATGGCGGGGCGAAACCGGGCCATAACGAACGCGACTATGTACTGGCGTGCTACATCGAATCCCTCAGCCAGCTCAATGCGCTGGATGTCAAAACGCTGATCGGTGAGAGTAAGGACCCAGCGCACAAAGCGCTGCTGGATGATTTGCAGGGCATGGCTGAGCCGCAACACGGGGTCACAAATACCGCGATTATTGAGTACCTCGAAAGAGGTGGCTTGATGACGCCGCCCGCGGGCAGCCCGGTGCCGGCGGAGTTGGAGGTGTTGCGTCAACGGGCGCAGATGCTGGCCAATGAGGACCGCTTGAAAGGCACTGCCATGGGCTCAAATGCTCGAAGCGCTGCAGAAGACGTCGACCGTCGTTTCTACACCCGCGAACATTTCCAGGTCGCTCCCGTGGCATTTGTCGACACACATTTCGAAACCCTGGTGGCTCTGGGCAAGCATCGATTCAATCAAGTTGATGAGCTGCTGTACGGCGCAAAATTTGGCCAGCGCGGCGTCAATGACCTGATCGACCGCGAAGCAATGGCCCGCGAATTACTCGCCCATCGAACCGGGCTGGCGCGCTGGAATCAACTGCTCGACGCCATCACCGCCGACAGGGTCAAACTGATGTGCTCGGGCGCATTTCATAAAGCGGGCTGGTACTTCGACCCGATGGATATCGGCCACGCCGGGCACGCGTTTGCCACTGAATATGCCTGCCTCAAAGACATTTGTCGCAGCGACGACGCCTGTGAGCAACTGCTGGCGTACAGCCAGCGCAACCCGCAATTCAGCCGCCCGCTGTATTACACCTTGCCCTACAGCGACCAAACCGCGTTGTGGGTGCACTACGCATTTTTACTGGCGGCAGGCATGGTCCTGTTCAACAACAGCCCCGAACTCCTGGCCCGCCTGCGCAGCATTGAACAGAGCCGTTTACCGGCACTGGACGATCTCCCCGACAGCACCCGCTCAGTGGCCAATGCCGCCCTCAACACCCTGACCCCGGCGCTTAATCGCGGGTTGGAAAACGTGCTGCTCAACTTTGACGAGTTCTTCAAAAACAACGCCATGCCCGACGTTGAAGAATTGCTGCGCAAACTGCCCGTCGCCCTCAAATCGCGAATAGTGCAGGCCGCCAAAACCGAAGGCGTGACGTTCCATTTTGCGACACCGCAAGAACAGGCCGCGTTACGCGAAACGCTGGGTGAGACCTTCAAGCTGCGCCAGGAAATAGCCCTGCTTAAAAAGAAGCGGGCCCAATCCAATCGTCAACACGGGCACAAATCTCAGACCTCCCGGGAACTGCTGGAGAAAATTCAATACGACAGCCAACGGCTGGATCTGGAGCAAAGACGGCTGGCAGCCAGCCTTAGCCCCATCCCGGAATTGCCGGATGAACATGCGCGGATTTTTGGTTCGACGCAGGGCAAAGCAGGGCTGACAGTCATCTTCCCGAATGAAGGCAAACGGCAAGTTGCCGGGTTGATGGATAACTTTCGTAAAGGTGTCCAGCGCGCGCCGTTGATCAACGCGCTGGGGGATGGCGCGGCGTTGTTGCTGTTTGTGGCGCAGGCGGTGAATTTGGTGCAGGTGTTTAGAGAGACACTGGCTGTTTCGAGTGATAAGAGGCAATGGTTACCTCTAATAAGTGCATTCGCTGCCACTGGTGCTGCCGGGTTTGCGGCGGCTCAGGGCGTATTTGACACGGCGCTAAGCGCTCAGGTTAAAAAGCTAGGAGATGGTTTGGCTCTAACTTCGCTCAGTCGGCTGCAAGTCACGATGGGCAAGTTGCATGTTGGATTGGGGGTTTTTAGTTATTTAGCTGGTTTTATTGCTGCTGTTATCAGCCTTAAGAACTACCACAGTAATTGGTTACAAGCAGTCCGTAGCGGGAATCGAGGCGCTCAAACCGGAGCTTTGATAACGATGGTTGCTGCAGGTGGTCTGGCGGCCAGCAATGCTTATGGGGTTGTTAATACAGTACGGGCAGGATTAGATGTATTGAATACTGCTAAAGGGGCGGCCCGTGAGACGGCGTGGAAGGTTGCTGGAACTCGTCTAAGCAGTGTCTTTTTTCGCTTTAACTGGGCCGGTGCATTCTTTACGTTATTGGAATTGGCAGGTACTTGGTTTTACAACCGCTACAACACCAGCGGCCACGATCGTTGGCTGCAAAGCACCCCATGGGGGCTTGAGGCAGATAAACGTGAAAATTTAAGCCTTCAAGAGTTTCAGCATTACTTGACGATGCAGCAGCAGGCGCCCTTTGTAGAGATCAAGCGATCAGATGACGAACCGTTCTGGCAGAGTATGCTGCCCAGCGCAAAGCCGGGTGAGATATTCGTGATTCTTCCTGGGATGACTGTCTCTGACTATCTACCCACGCTAGAAGGTCAGGCCAATCATGGCCTTAGAGTTGGTGCGCTGCGAATAACTACGTTCCTGCAAGGTGATCGAGGCAAACCCATTGAGCAGCGTGAGGTTGTAACCGAACAGGTAGAGGCGGGCTTGTATCGTGAGGAGAGCAGGCTGGAAAAGGAGCAGAGTGGTCCTGCACCTTTGTTGCTAAAGCTCACTTATCCACGTAATCCTCAGCGAGTACTGGGTAAATTATCCGAAGAGTTATTGATAGAACTTGAACTCCAGTCGCTGCGTGAGAAGGGAAATTTAGCTTCGCGTACGTACCGTATTCGTTTTAATCCTCATGAAAGCGGACGATTTCTCTCTGCGAAGCAGCACTTCGAGTCAAGTTCGGGAATACCTTTAGTGGTGATTGATGTCGATGCCTTGGATTTATTTTCATGAGCAAAGCCAAAGTTGTATTACCAAAATCATCCATCAATGGGACCCAAAAGGTAGCAGGTGACCTAGAGCAGTTTTCTGGTGGTCAGCAGACCTATTTAGCTCCATTACCCCTACCTACCGCAGCGGAGCCTTATTGCCCCTATATCGGTGATTACAACGATATCTATTTAGATTTCGGAGGCGGAGAACCGAATGTTTATTCATATCAAATATGGCTGGGTGGGCCATTCAGTTCATCATGCTTAATGGGATTCGGGTTCCCTTTATTTTGCTGGGTCATGGTTTTGGCGCTGGGTGGAAGCTCAGCCGAGAGTTGGGAGTTTGCAGTAGATTCTTTTTATGCTGTCTGGGGCTACGCTTTATTTATGTGGTTCGCTGGATCAGCTATGTGTTTTTACGTCTGGCTCCAAGCCCACAAACTCTTCACCAAAGTCATCCCCACCCGCTTCAACCGCCAACGCCGTGAAGTCTGTTTTATGCCCGAAGGCGCCACAGAACCTTTGTTCGTCCCTTGGGAATCCCTGTCTGCCTGGGTCGTTCAAGGCCAAAGCGCGACCCAATACGGCGTGACCCGCCACTACGGGATGGGCATGGGCTTTATGCATGAAGGCGAGTTGGTCAGCGTCGAATTCCAGTGCGGCGCTCTGCAACTGGCGATTGCCAATTGGGAGGCTGTGCGCGGTTATATGGAGTACGAACTCAACGATCTGCACGCCATCCAGGACCCGCTTGAGCTTCAGGCTCCCGGCGACCCTTCCCATGAAGGCCTGCACACGTTTCGCAATGCCCGCGCCAGTTTGCACCGGCGTATCCGGGAGAAAGAAGTGGGGTGGGTCTACGGCTTTTTTTGGTACGTCTACCACGTCATGACGTTATGGACCTTGCCCAACCATTTGGTTGAGTGGGAGATAAAACGCATCGCCAAGGTCGGCCGCAAAGCCCTGCCCGAGGCGATGCTTGAGTGGTCCGAGCCGTTGCCGCCCGAGCAATGGGCCAAGCCCAGCGCCGAGTTGGTACGTTTGAGCGCCAAGGTCAAAGCGTTGATCAAACGCTCACCTCGGCGAGCAATCACGGAGATTTTCGCCGAGGTGAACAGGCCTTAAAACGTGTACTGGTACTGCGCCGTGACGCCTTGCTCGCGTGAGCGTTTACCACGTTGGTCGTTCAGGTTCAGGCTTAACGAGCTGCCCCGCGAGAGGCGTGCTACTGCACCGAGGTCCAGTTGCACGGTGCTGCTGAGTGGGGCGCCGGCAATACGCTGGCTGCTGGCGCCGAGCCAGGCAACCTGGGTGGTGGGTTGCAGGTCGCCACTGGCGTGGGTGTAGGCCAGGCCCGCGTTAAAGCTCAACCACGATGGGCCGATATGCCGCTGGCTCAGGTCAACCGTGAAGCGCACGCCCGCAGTGCTCAAGTTCACCGCGCTGCTGCTTTTACTGCCCTGCAAGGCGCTCTGGCCGCCACGCTCGCTGAACCCGTCATTGCGCACCCGCACATGGGCCAGTTGCACATAGGGTTGCAGCGCCCAGGCGTCGTAGTTCAAGCGGTAATTGCCTTCGATAAAAAGCTGTCGGGTGTGGCTGAGGTAATTGGCCGAGAGGCCTTCATCGATGTCGGCAAAACTGACCCGGCGCTTGCTCTGTATCGTGTTGCGCGCATAGGCCAGGCCGCCGTAAAGCCCGAACGCGTTCCAGCTGTGACCCGCATGCAGGCCGAACTGGACAGTGTCGAGCGAGGCTTTGCCCGCGTTCCCGGTGTTGACACGGCCTTGGCTGTTGGCGAACAGCAACCCCGCGCGCGTGCCTTGGTCGAATCCATGGTCGGCGCCGATCATGACTCCGGTGTTGCTGTGGCTGACTTTCGCGGCGTTGCCATCACCGTCGAGTCGGCCGTTTTGATTTAACGCCTGCACCCACAGGCCAGAAGGCGACAGGCCCGATGCGCGGGTCAGGGCGGCATCCCGTATAACGTGGCTGTTTTCCAGCAGCACCGACTGAGTGCTGGCATACAGTTCGCCGCTGAGCTGGTCCAGCGCCCGCTGTGCCGGCTCCGGGAACAATGAGGTCAGGCGCTGTGCCAAAGGTGCAGACATGGGCAGCGCATCGGCAGCCTTGGCCATGGCGCGCTGGTTGGCGCTATTGGCTGCCGACACCAACGGCAGGCCACGGCTGACATCAACCGATAACTGCTCGGCCTCGTGGATTTGGGTGAACCCGAGAAACGGTGAAAACGCCTGATGATCCAGCGCGTCGAATCGGCCATTAATCCCGGCGTCAGCCTGCAACACACGGTAGCGCTGACCCAAGGCGAATACATTCGGCGCAGGCGCCAAACGCAATGTACCGCCCTGCAAATGGGCCGTGCCCGTGACCTGTAGCGCAGGCAGGCCAGGGTTTAGGCCGGGACGGGCGATCAGGGTTGAGCCGGCCTGTTGCTGGTAATCACCGTTTACCGTCAAGGCCCGGTGTTCGCTGCCCGGCATGAGCGTGCCCTGCACGTGGGTGTGGGACAGTTCGCCGTCACCACTGAGCAAACCGGCCGCACCGACCCAAGTCGTGGCGTCGGTCACCCGGCCGTTGATCTGCGCGATGCCGCCGTTAACGTTGAGCGCAGAACCATGCAAGGCGCCATTGAGCCGCAGCAATCCGCCTTCAACCGTGATGTCGCGGGTGAGGTGGTTGGTACCGTCGAATTCCAGAATGCCCTGGTTGAGGGTCGCACCGGCAAAACGGTTATTGCCGCTCAGGCGAAGCCAGCCGGCCCCGTCTTTGTTCAGCCGCCCCGGGCCGTCGATATCATTGCGCCAATCGTCCCAGGCGCCACCCTGCCAGACCACGGCGCCGCCTGCGCGACGGTCCATCTGCACGCGGGTATCGACCCGCAGTTGCCCCGGTCCATCAATGGCTTTTTTGAGGTCGATCAGCCCCCAGCCATACACGTCATCGACACCGGGCGCGCCGAGGTCGTGAGCGGTTGTCAGCAATACATCGCGGATTTGCGGGTTGTCCAGATACGGGAAGCGCTCCATCAACAACCCCAGCGCGCCCGTCACATGCGGCGCGGCCATGGAGGTGCCTGACCAGGTTTCATAAGCAAAGACCGGCCGATCGCCTGTCACTTCAAAGCCATTGACCTCGCCGTCTTCGTCGTACCACTTGTTGACGTCAATCTCGCCGCCGACCACCGACGAGGTGATAGCCGCCCCGGGGGCTGCTACGCACCAGTCCATGCTGTAGCCACAGCGAAATGAGCCGGGTGAAAGGGTCAGGTTCTGGTCCACATTGACCACGCTCAGCCAGTACGGCTCCAGGCCCGCAATGGCCAGCGGTAGCATCGCGATGACACCCGCCATGGGGGCTTGGTCAGGTGAGAGGTTCGGCGTGATTGTATTACCGGCCGCCCAGACCTGAAGCAGCCCGAAATCCAGCGAGCCTTGAGCGACAGAGCGGCCGACGCCCTCACGGTGTTTTGCCAATGCTGCCGTCAGTTGATCAAGGTCGGCGAACTGGTCAGAGAGGTTCCAGCTATGGTTGATCGCGCGTACGTTGTGCGCGTGCATCTGCTTATAGGTGGGCGTGGATGTGTCGAAATGGCCTGGTTCAATGCGCTGGGTTTTTTTGTACACGGGTGGAAGAAAGTTATAGGTGTTGCTGAAGATTCGCGCCGTGTTCAGCGCGGCACCATAGGCCACGCCATGTGTGCCCACACCATCGCGATTAGCCAGCATTGTGCCCGCCACATGGGTGCCGTGCGCTTCATATTCGATGCCGGCCATGTCGAGGTACTCGTCCAAGTCTTCGCTTGAAAGATCGCCAATGGAGACCAGGTAGTGCAGCGCCTCCAATACCTCTGGCGGCAGGTCGTTATAAATGACTTGGGCACGGTCGCCGTTGCTGAAAAAGCAGCCATCAGCTTGCTCGGTGGGCAGCCTCTCACGGGTGCAACCGGGGTCTGCCAAACGGGTAGCACGATGATCTTTACCCGCGAACTCGCCATGGCGAAGGTCGACACCGGAGTCGAATATCCCCAGGTTCACCCCACGACCGCTTAACCCGCGCGCATAGGCGGCGTCTGCCCCGATGGCTTGCAGACCCCAGTCCCGGGTGTATTCCTGGCTGTGCCAACTGACGGCGTCGTGCAAGCGGCCTTGTTCGTGGTAGACCAGGCCGTGTGCTGGCAGCGTCCACAGCCCCGCCAACAGGCCCAAAGTGAGGGTGTTTGCGGGCAATGAACAGGCGCTCGGCAGTGCTCGCCGCCGAGGGTGCGGTACGTTCGACATGGGGATCCTTTGCGTGATTGCTGACGCTGCATAGCGTGGGCAATCTGCAACAGGATGCGTATCGGACGCGGCGGGGTTGGTCGGGAGAGAGGTCCGGGAGTGTCGTAGGGCAAACCGATTATTCAGGGCGCTTCTTACAGATTCTGCGCCAGCATGGCCAGCGCGGCCCCCAGCATCATCAACGCCGCGCCTCTAAACAGGTAGTGCTGAGCGCGTGGGCTGGCGAGCAGGTGGCGGATGCGTACCGCGCCCAGCACAAACAGGCCGCCGACTATAAACAGCACCGCAATGGTCAACGGCACCAGCACGACGCCCCACGTGTGCAGCGACACCGATTCCAGATTGATGACCAGCGGTAACAACGCCAGATAGAACGCGATGGTCTTCGGATTGCCCAGCGTGATGGTCAGGCCGGACAGCCAGGCGCTGAACAGCTCCTGCTTGTTGATCGGCCGACCGAGCACCACCGGCTGCGGTTTCGCCCACCAGAACTGCCAGGCCAGATAGCCCAGGTAAACCGCCGCACACACCCGCACCAAGACAAACAACGCGTCGAAGTAGTGGGCGATCAAGCTAAGGCCAAACACCGCGAAGGACAAATACACCAGGTCGCCCAAGATCAAACCAGACAACAAACTGAAGCCGGGCAGGGCGCCGCCACTCACGCTGCGTGCAACCAGAGCGGCCATACCGGGGCCCGGGATGGCTGCGGCGACGCCCAGTGCGGCGGTGTATGTCAGTGCTTGAGAGAGTTCGAGCATGATCCGGATTCATCCTTGGCTGAGGGTTTGTGTCAATAAGCATATCCCGCAGGCGGTGGGTAAATTGGTCTGTTTCGATTGCTGATTGGCTGAATTAGGGTCAAATTTACCTATAAAAATAATCCACGAGGTATTTATGACCGAGCAGAGCCTAAGCGCCATTGACGCCAAAATTCTTGCCGCCTTGCAGCAGGATGGCCGCACCACCAATCAGACCCTGGCCGATGGCATCGGCATGTCGGCATCACCTTGCTGGCGGCGGGTACGACAACTGGAAGAGCACAAGGTCATTCAGGGCTATCGCGCGGTGCTGGACAGACGCAAGATCGGCCTCGGCGTGCTGGTGTTTGTGCGGGTCACCATTGACCGCCACAGTGAAGTCGAAGCGCGCAAGTTTGAGCAGGAAGTCATGGCCCTTGAAGACGTGGTGGCCTGCTACAGCATCGGCGGCGATGCGGATTTTCTGCTGCAAGTGGTCTCGCGTGACCTGGACACCTTTGCCGACTTTGCCATGTCGGTGATCCGGCGCCTGACCGGGATCAAAGAGATGCAGAGCATGTTTGTGCTCAAGGAAATCAAGCCGTTTGTGGAGTATCCGGTCAAAGGCCCCAAGGGATGATGCGTCGTGATCGTACAACTGGGTGATCTGCACAACGGCATACCCTGCTGTAACGTACGAGACACAAAATTGCGCTGGATCACAAAGCAGCCCTATCCCTGTACGCACTTAAATCCGTAGCTTTAGCCTTTCTGATATTTATTTCATCCAGCGTTTGACCGCTCTAATACGGCCCTTGGCCTACGGTTATCGAGCGGTCTGGGTGCCCCTGTGCGGGTGATTTTAAGAACAGGGATTGACGATAATATTATTAGTTGTACGATGACGTACGACAAACGTGCTGCCGTCATCTAAATCACCCAGGGTGTTCGAATAATGAATCCACAAGAACTGAAGTCCATCCTCTCGTCTGGCCTGCTGTCTTTTCCGCTCACCGATTTCAATGCTCAGGGTGATTTTCACCGTGAGGGCTACATCAAGCGTCTGGAATGGCTGGCCCCTTATGGCGCCTCTGCCCTGTTCGCAGCAGGCGGCACCGGTGAGTTTTTCTCCCTGGCGGCCAGCGAATACTCGCAAGTGATCAAAACCGCGGTAGACACCTGCGCTACCAGCGTGCCGATTCTGGCCGGTGTCGGCGGTTCTACCCGCCAAGCCATCGAATACGCGCAAGAAGCCGAACGCCTGGGCGCCAAAGGGTTGTTGCTGCTGCCGCATTACTTGACCGAAGCCAGCCAGGATGGCGTGGCCGCCCATGTTGAGGCGGTGTGCAAGTCAGTGAACATCGGGGTGGTGGTCTACAACCGCAACGTCTGCCGTCTAACCGCGCCGCTGCTGGAGCGCCTGGCCGAGCGCTGCCCGAATCTGATCGGCTACAAGGACGGCTTGGGCGACATTGAACTGATGGTCTCGATCCGCCGTCGCCTCGGCGACCGCTTCAGCTACCTCGGCGGTTTGCCGACGGCAGAAGTCTATGCTGCAGCGTACAGAGCGCTGGGCGTGCCGGTGTATTCCTCGGCGGTGTTTAACTTCATCCCGAAAACCGCGATGGAGTTCTACCACGCCATTGCCCGCGAAGATCACGACACCGTGGGCAAACTCATCGACGACTTCTTCCTGCCGTACCTGGACATCCGCAACCGCAAAGCGGGCTACGCCGTGAGCATCGTCAAGGCCGGGGCGACCATTTCTGGCCACAGCGCAGGCCCGGTGCGCGCCCCGCTGACCGATTTGTTGCCAGAAGAATACGAAGCGCTGGCCGCCTTGATCGACAAGCAAGGCCCGCAATAAACAAAGCCCAAGGCCGCTGAGCAATCAGCGGCCTTTTGCGTAAAACCAAGGAGCGGGCTTATGACGTTGATTGAACATGCCGACTCGCCGCGCACCATCCGCCTGCACGCGCGGGATAACGTGGCTGTGGTGGTGAATGACCAGGGCGTGCCTGCCGGGACCGAACTGGCGGATGGCCTGGTGACCCTGGACTTTGTGCCGCAAAGCCATAAGGTCACGCTGGTCGATATACCCCAAGGCGGCGAAGTGATTCGCTATGGGCAAACCATTGGCTACGCCTTGCAGCCGATTGCGCAGGGGCGTTGGGTCAATGAAGACCAACTGCGCATGCCCACCGCGCCACCGTTGGACAGCCTGCCGCTGGCCACCGACGTACCGGCTGCACAGGCGCCCCTAGAAGGGTTTACGTTCGAGGGTTATCGCAACGCCGACGGCACTGTGGGCACGCGCAATATTTTGGGCATCACCACCACCGTGCAGTGCGTGACCGGGGTACTGAACCATGCGGTCAAGCGCATCCGCGACGAACTGCTGCCGCATTACCCGAATGTCGATGACGTGGTGGCGCTGACCCACAGCTACGGCTGCGGTGTGGCGATCAGTGCCACCGACGCTTACATCCCGATTCGTACCGTGCGCAATCTGGCGCGCAACCCCAACCTGGGCGGCGAAGCGCTGGTCATCAGCCTTGGCTGCGAAAAACTTCAGGCCGGGCAGGTGATGCACGACAACGACCCTTCGGTGGACCTCAGCGAACCGTGGTTATACCGCTTGCAGGAGGCGAGCCACGGCTTTACCGAAATGATTGAGCAGATCATGGCGCTGGCCGAAACCCGCTTGCAGAAGCTCGATCAGCGTCGCCGCGAAACAGTGCCGGCCAGCGAACTGATCCTCGGCATGCAATGCGGCGGCAGCGATGCGTTTTCCGGGATCACCGCGAACCCGGCATTGGGCTACGCCTCGGACTTGCTGTTGCGGGCCGGGGCAACGGTGATGTTTTCTGAAGTCACCGAAGTGCGCGATGCGATTTACCTGCTGACCTCACGGGCGCAAAGCCAAGCGGTTGCCCAGGAACTGGTGCGTGAAATGGACTGGTACGACCGATACCTGGCCAAAGGCGAGGCCGACCGCAGCGCCAACACCACGCCCGGCAACAAAAAAGGCGGGTTGTCGAACATTGTCGAAAAATCGCTGGGTTCTATCGTCAAGTCCGGCAGCAGCGCCATCAACGGCGTGCTCGGCCCAGGCGAACGCTTTACCCACAAAGGGCTGATTTTTTGTGCCACCCCGGCCAGTGATTTTGTCTGCGGCACTTTGCAACTGGCGGCCGGAATGAACCTGCACGTGTTCACCACCGGGCGTGGCACTCCGTATGGTCTGGCGATGGCGCCAGTGGTGAAAGTCTCGACTCGCACCGAACTGGCGCAGCGCTGGCCGGACCTGATCGACATCGACGCCGGGCGCATCGCCACCGGCCGGGCGAGCATCGAAGAACTGGGTTGGGAGCTGTTCCACTACTACCTGGACGTGGCCAGCGGCAAGAAACACACCTGGGCCGAACAGCACAAACTGCACAACGACCTCACCCTGTTCAACCCGGCGCCCATTACCTGAATCCAACGCATCACCCACTGTAGGAGCGAGCTTGCTCGCGATCTGTTAAACAATCAAAAGATCGCGAGACAAGTGAAGGGATTTACTTGCCCCGCGAACTGCACGGGTAACCATCCGGGCCCGCCGTGCCGGTGCAGGCCCGTTCGGCAGGCAGGGACTTCACCGGCTCGCTCAGGTGATTACGGTTTTGCGCATCACGCTCCAGGTCAAACGCGTCATACAGCTTGCCCGCGGCGGTGTAGCTGCGCACTTCAAGACGTGAGTCTTGCACGTCGATGGTCTGATACAACTGGGTTTCTTCAGCGCTGCGATCCGGTTGCAGGTGCGCCCGGTCATTGAGCCCGTACATCTTCGACCCTGCCACCGAGACCATGTACACCGGGCCCTGCACCTTGCCGCTGGCACGGTCGGCGCGGGAGGCCGCACGCCCGGCTTCGCTGGTCACGCGGCTGTAGCAATGGTCATGACCTTGCAGCACCAGGTCCACCGCGTAGCGCTCAAATAACGGCTTCCAGGCGGCCTTCAACGGTTCGGTGTCTTCGGGGCGGGCGCAGGTGAAAACGGGTTGGTGGTTGACCACAATATTCCAGCGCGCCGGGCTGTTTTTCAGGCTGTTCTCAAGCCATTTGGTTTGCTCGGGCAAGGTGCCCATGTCGAGGGCTGCCGTGCCATCCAGCACGATAAAACGCACGCCCTGGTAATCCATCACATACGTGGTGTTCTTCAGGCCCGGCACGCCGTTGTCCGGCAGCGCGAACTGACGATTCCAGTGCGGGCTCAGGGTACGGCTTTCACTGCCATCAGGGTGTGTCCCGTCCAGGTATTCGTGGTTTCCGATGGCCACCACCTGCGGGATCATCCCGTAGTTATAGCCACCGGCCTGGTTCCACTCGCCCCATTGATCGTCATGCACCAGGTCATCGCGTTGCGACACCAGATCCCCGGCATGCACGATCAGCGCAGGGTTGGCCACACTTCTCAGGGCCTGGCGAATGCTGCGCGAGGCCAGTGACAGAATGTCGTTTTGCACATCGCCCATGTAGATAAAACTGAATGGCTTGAACGTCTCGGCGGCAGTACGGAACTGCAACCATTCGCTCCAGCCTTCAGCACCTTTGACCCGGTACACGTAGGCGGTGTCTGGCTGTAAATCGTGCAGGCGCACCTGATGGTAAAGCGCCGGGCCGTTTTCAGTGTCCAGGCCCAGTTGAGTCCCTTCCAGCGTATGAGCAGCCTTGGCCAGTTGCGGCCCGTCGAGGGCGACCGCCAGTTGCAATTGGCTGGCTTGCTGGTGAGTGTCGGTGCGAAAGGTCACGGCCATTTCCCGTGCAGGATTGGCCCCCGGCGTCAGCACAATCCGATCCGCCAGACCGCTGGCGGCATAGGGTGTCCCGGGTGAATGGGGCAGGGGTGAGGCGGGGGTGGCCGCTGCGCTGTTGATCACAGAAAACAGCGCGAGGGCGAGCAGCGTTGGGCGAATCATGGAGCCTCCTTGAGTGGCGAAATGCGCCCAAGGAAACAAAGCTGCGTGACATCGGGATGACGGTCGGGGGTCGATTCAGCTCGGTTTTCACCGGCTTTTTCGTGCTTTAAAGCAGGGGAGGATTAAACGTTGAGCCCCGGCGGGTCATTTAAGATCAAGCCCATTGGCAGGAGCGAGCATGCCCGCGATCTTTTGGTCCCTGAAAGATCGCGAGGCAGCCCCTGTTTATTTGGCCGTGATCACCGCCAGTTTGGTAATGCCGGCCTTTTCAATCGAGGCCATAAGCTTGGCCACTTCGCCGTAGCTCACCCCGTTGTCGGCCTGCAATTGCACGCGCACATCCGGGTTTTTCGCCTTGGCATCTTGCAGGCTGACCTCCAGCAGGTCCGGTTGAATCTCGTCCTTGTTGATGTACACCTTGCCCTTGTCATCGATGCTCACTACCACCGGATCCTTTTGCTCGATCGGGGCCACGGCCTCGGTTTTCGGCAGGTTGATCGGGATTGCGTTGGTCAGCAGCGGCGCGGTGACGATAAACACCACCAGCAGTACCAGCATCACGTCGACCAGCGGCGTGACGTTGATTTCACTCAGGACTTCATCGTTGTCTTGGGTTGAAAAAGCCATCTCAAGACGCCTCCTTCACTTTGCTTGCACCGGCCGCGGTGTTCAGCACCGGGTGCAAATGCACGCGGAACGAACTCTTCTGGGCCAGGCTGTAGAAGTCGTGAGCAAAGTCATCGAGGTCGGCTGCGGTCAGTTTCAGGCGACGTAAAAAGTAGTTGTACACTAGCACCGCAGGCACCGCGACCGCGATACCGACGCCGGTGGCCACCAGTGCCGCGCCAATCGGCCCGGCCACGGTTTCAAGGCTGGCAGAACCCGCAGCACTGATGCCTTTCAAGGCTGACATGATGCCCCACACCGTGCCGAACAGGCCGATAAAAGGCGAGGTGCTGCCGATACTGGCGAGGATCGCCAGGCCGGTTTCCAGTGAGCGGCGTTCGCGCACGATCTGCTGGCGCAGCGAGCGCTCGAGGCGGTCCTGATGGTTGATGGCGTGAGCAAGGTCAGTGGCTTGCTGGGTATCAGACACCTGGATCGCGGCATAACCGGCCTGGGCAACACGGGCAGCGGCACCCGGCGCGGTGCTGGCCAGCTCTGCTGCGGAGTCAAGGCTGGTGGCGGCCCAGAATTGCTTGAGGAAGCGACGGTCCTGGCTTTTCAGGCGGCCGAACTGCACGCCTTTGAGCAAGAACAGGCCCCAGGTGGCGACCGAGAAAATAATCAGCAGCCAGATAACCGCGTGTTCGATGGATTCAAAAGGGGAAGCGATCAGGTTCATGGTGTGGCTCTCCAACAAAGGCATTAAGTCAGTAGTGCGATGCGCCTTTTGTCAGGTAGCCCGCTGGAACAATCAGGTTCAGTTATTTGATTTTGAAGTCGATGGGTACGCTGACCCAGCCGTCCTGGGCCACGTCGCCCTGTTTGGCCGGGACGAAACTCCAGCGTTTGACGGCCGCCAGGGCGGCGTCATCGAGCTGGGTACGACCGCTGCTTTTTTGTATCTGGATCTCGCCCGGTTTGCCGCTGGCCAACACATGCACCCGCAGCAACACCGTGCCTTCCCAACCTCTGCGCATGGCCAGCGACGGGTATTCCGGCGCCGGGTTATGCAAGTAACCGGCGTTGGCCGAGGCCGGTGTCACCGGTTTTGGCGCAGGCGGTGCCGGTGGCGCCGGGGCGGCCACAGGCGGTGCTGGCGGCGTAGGTGGTTGCTCAACCGGTTTCGGCACGGGTTTGGGCACAGGCTTGACCACAGGTTTTGGCTTGGGCTTGGGCGGCGGTGGAGGCTTGACGGCCAACTCGTCCTCGACGGGCGGAGGCGGCTCAGCGACCGGCTGCACAATCGGCTCAGGCGGTGGTGGCGGTGTTTCGACCACCGGCGCCGGTTGTGAAAACTCAATCGTCATCGGCGGGATCTCCGGCGGCACGATCGGCAGCACCGGCGCCGGGTTCTGGCTGATCCAATAAATCACGGCGCCGTGCAACGCCAGCGCCAACACGCCGATCAGCACCGCTTCCGGGCGGCTCAAAATACGCTTGGGGGTACTTTGCAGCCGCCCCAGCGCCAGCGGTTCGCGATAGGCGCGGCCCAGATCGAGCAAGTCGCCGACCGGTGCCGGGCGCCATAACGCGTCCGGCACAGCGCTCGCGGTGTGGACTTTACCCATTGACTGACTCCGTTTAAAAAATGTTCGTGTTACACCCTCTGCAGGAGCGAGCGCCAAAGGATGATGCACGATATTTCAATAGACTAAAAAAGTCTTAATTAGTATTTAAATATTCGATAAAGCTATATGTGATTTTTTGTTCGATGCGTCTAGATCTTCGCCAACGAGAATTACCCATTGCGAATGTTCAGCGGTTAAGCGCCAGGGAATGACCCTTTCAATGAGTCAAAAAAAGCGCATGATTGCGCGGTCATCCAGGGAAGGGTTGTGCGCATGCAATCGCCGAGTGCTGAATACACCGATCCACCCCGCTGGTTAGTGCTGGCCAAGATCAATGCGCTGTCGGTGCTGTCGCAGATTGTGCAGATCGGCACCATCACGCCGCTGCTGTCCATGTCACTGGAACAGCGAGGCGTCAGCGCAGCGAAAATCGGCGTGGTGGTCAGCGCTTCGTGGATCGCGATTTTGCTGCTGTACAAAATCGTCCCGCGCGTTTTGGGTTCACTCGGCCTGGTCAAGGCCAATGTGCTGAGCGCATTGCTCACCAGCCTGGCGTTGCTGGGCATGACCTTGACTGAGGATCTGCTGCAGATCTTCGGCCTGAACTTTGTGCTGGGCGTGGGGTTGATCTTGCGCTGGATCGCCTGCGATACCTGGATCGTTGCCGTATCGTCGCGCGACGGCCGCGGGCGAGCCATTGGTGTGCATGAAACCCTGATGGGCCTGGGCATTGCGATTGGCCCGTTGCTACTGGTGGTGTTCGGTGTTGACGGCGCGCTGCCGTACTACGCCTGCGCGGCGATCGTGCTGCTATCGGGCGCGCTGGCGCTGACCCTCAAAAGCCACGATTCGCAGCCGCAAACGCCGCAAGAAAAAGCCCATGGCAAATTCTACGGCTTCATCCCCATTGCCTTGGGCGCCGCCTTGATTGCAGGTTTTGCCGAAACCTCTACGGTGTCGTTTCTCGCCCCCTACAGCCTGGCAGCGGGCTACCCGCTGACTGCCGCGACGCTGCTGATCTCCGTGTTCGGGCTGGGCGGCACCTTGCTGCAACTGCCCATCGGCTGGATGGCCGACCGCAGTTCCTACAAAACCGCGCAATTGATCTGCGGGCTGCTGCTCTTGCTGGGCACCTTGGCCATCCCCTTCAGCCAGCCTTTGCCGTGGCTGGCGGCACTGGTGGTGTTTGTCTGGGGCGGAGCGATTGGCGGCATGAACACCGTGGCCGTGATCGAAGCCGCCGATCGCGTCGCCAAGCATCAAGTGTCGACCGCCATGACCGCGATTGCGCTGTTCTACACCTTGGGCGGCGTATTGGGCCCCATCGCCACCGGGGCCGTGGCGACGTACATCAGTGATCAGGCGCTGATGCTGTGCATCGCTGCCGTGGGGGCTGTATTTGCCGCAATGCTGGTGTTTCGAAAAACTGAATAGCCTTCGCGAAAAACCTGTCGGTGGGGGCTTTTATTCCAAAATTAAACACAGCCGATTTTTTTATTCTTTCTCCGCTAAACAGCGTTCAGTCATAGTCCACGCACTGTTGCCCAAGGCGACAGGGCGCACCAAAACTCAAGGACGCCGACAGTAAACCGCTGGCTGAACACCCTACCAAGGAGCGGTGCAGCCGCTTTTTGGCGTGATAGAAATGAGCGTTTCAGGTGCGCAA
Source organism: Pseudomonas sp. PS01297 (assembly GCF_029959305.1). Taxonomy (NCBI): domain Bacteria; kingdom Pseudomonadati; phylum Pseudomonadota; class Gammaproteobacteria; order Pseudomonadales; family Pseudomonadaceae; genus Pseudomonas; species Pseudomonas sp. PS01297. Next base: position 11,094 of record NZ_JASCPQ010000033.1, on the reverse strand, counting down.
AATCGCGAACGAATCGGCGAGTTGTTCAAGCTTAATTACCACTGGCTGTGCGCCCGGGTGCGTTCACGTATGGACTGCCCGCATGGCGCTGAAGATATAGCGGCAGAAACGTTTGCGCGCATTTTGACCCTCCCGGACCCCGGCTCATTCCGTGAGCCTCGGGCATTGCTGACGACCATTGCCCAACGCTTAATGTATGAAGGCTGGCGTCGCCGCGATCTGGAGCGGGCGTATCTGCAAACCATGCAGAACATCCCTGAACAGTTCCAACCGGCGCCCGAAGAGCAGTTGATGCTGATCGAGAGCTTGCTGGCCATTGACCAGTTGCTTGATGGCCTCACCAGCCAGGCCAAAGCGGTGTTCTTGCTCAATCAGATTGAAGGGCTGACTTACACCCGTATCTGTGAGCACTTGGGTATTTCGCTCGGCACCGTACACACTTACATGGCTCAGGCATTGCGTTGCTGTTATCAGGTATTTGAATCGTGAGTCGTGGCGCAGGTGCGGTGCTTGAAGACAGTGTGGCTGAAGAGGCCGTCCTGTGGATGGTGCGTTTACAGTCAGGTGAGGTCGACAGCGCAGAGCGCCACGCCTTTGAAGTCTGGCTGGCGACGGACCCTCGGCATGCTGCCGCGTTCAGCCGGATTCAAAAGGGTTTGGGGGCTGCCCAAAGTTCGCCGTGGCGTGGTCGCTCCAGTGCGCCGATCCTGCAGGCGATCAATGCGCCTTCCGGGCGCCGCACGTTCTTGCGCAACGCGCTGGCCTTCGGTGGTCTGGCGTTGTCGATCAGCGTGTTGGGGCGTACGGCTGGCGTGTCATGGCCGTCTGTGGATGAGCTGGAAACCGGCACGGCTGAGCGGCGTACCTGGCAATTGGTCGACGGCAGTCATGTGCAGCTCAATGCACGGAGTCGGGTGGCGACGGCGTTTGTCGACAACCAGCGCCGGTTGCAGCTGTATCAGGGCGAACTGGTGCTGGATGTCACTAAAGATTCCCGTACACCCTTCACCTTACGTACCGCTCAAGGTGTCATCAGCAGCACCGGCGGGCGGCTGATGGTGCGCCAGAACGCCGATGCCACCCGTCTGAGTACATTGGAAGGATCCCTGCGATTGACGCCCAGTAAAGGCTCGAGCATTACGATCGAGCCGCAGCGCAGCGTGCTGTTTAATGACCGGGTGGTTGTTGAACAGCAAGCCATGCGCAAGGGCGAGACGGCCTGGCTCAGTGGCTGGCTTGAAGCGCGCAATCAGCCCTTGGGCGAGGTCGTGGACACCCTTCGCACCTATCGACGGGGCATCGTGCGCCTGGATAACAGTTTGGCGCGCCTGTCTGTCAGCGGGCTGTATCCGTTGGACAATAGCGACCAGACCCTGGAAATGCTCGAGCAGCAGCTACCGATTCGGGTCAATCGTTTTGGCCCTTACTGGATCAGCATTGAGCGTGCGTGAGCGAGTTCTATCGATAGGCGTAAACGATCTAGGGCACCCCTGAAAATTCACTGAAGCAGTTGCTCATGGAAGGTAATCCTCCTTGAGCACAGTGAATTCGAAATGCCGATACCCACTCGTAACTTTGCCCTTGCCCCTCTTGCCTGCGCGCTGCTGTTGAGCCTCGGTGCATTGCCGTCTGCTGCGTTGGCAGATGACCCTGCGAAGGTTGATCAGCGCCTCGAACACTTCACCCTTGAAGCGGGTCCGCTGGCAGATACCTTGCTGGCGATTTCTCGGCAAACCAGCACGCCGATTTCCTTTGACCAAGCCTCATTGGAAGGTCTGGACAGCGTCGCCATTCAGGGTGAGCTGAGCCGTGACCAAGCCATTGACCGGGCCCTGCACAACACTGGTTTGCGTGCCAGCCGCACCGTCAGCGGGGCGATTGTGATTACGCAGGCGGGCGCTAAAACGTCCGCCGTGGCGCCAACTAAAACCGCACCGGTGCAAGCGGCTCATGGCGCTGATCCGACGCTGGCCACGGTGGTGACCCTCGGCACTCGCCGCCAGGATGTCACGGCGCTCAAAAGCCTGGCGCCGGTGGAGCTGATCACCCCTGAACAGATTCAAAACTCGGGGGCCGTAACGCTCAACCAGGCGCTCACGTTGCTGGTGCCCTCGTTCAACTTTCCCCAAGGTCAAAACGCCTCCAAGGGCACCAGCGCCGTGCGCTCGGCCTCACTGCGCGGGCTGAGCCCGGCGTACACCCTGATTCTGGTCAACGGCAAGCGCCGCAACCCTACCGGGCGTTTGTCGGGCGTCGACCCGTGGGGCGCGGACCAACTGGTGGAACTGAACAACATTCCTATCAGTGGTATCGAGCGTGTTGAAGTCTTGAGCGACGGTGCCTCGGCGCAATACGGCTCGGATGCGATTGCCGGGGTGATTAACGTTGTCCTCAAAGAGAAGGACAGCGGGGGCGGCTTGCAAACCCGTTATGGGCAATACAAAAAAGGTGACGGCGAGACACGCAACGCCAATGGATGGTGGGGCACCCGCTTGCCGGGCGACGGGTTTCTGACCCTAAGTGCCGATGGCCTGAGCAACAACCCGGTCGACCGCAGCGGGATCGACAACCAGTACGTCAACGCAGGCCCGTCGGGTGATTTGCGCACGGGGCGATGGGGGCAGGGCGGTCGTGATCAGGGTTCGCTGCTGGCCAACGCGGAGCTGGGCTTGAACGATGAAACCCGGCTGTACTCCACACTCAATTACGCCTACTCGAATAACTTCAACGACGTTAACCCCAACTACTCCACCTCGCGGGACAACATCAAGGCGATCTACCCGGACGGCTTTCAGCCGCGTGTCTCCGAGAAACGCTATGACACCTCCGCTGTGGTCGGTGTGAAGTATGCCGAGGCGTTCCTCGGTAACTTTGACCTGTCGTTGTCGTATGGCAAAAACGAGGTCCGTGGCTATCTGGAGAACAGCCTGAGCCCCAGCTATGGGCTGGCGTCGGCCACTTCTTTCTATCGCGGGGCCAGTGAAAGCAAGACCACCAACCTGGCGCTGGACTGGACCCATGACCTGGATTTCAACTGGGCACCTTCGCCCTGGACGTTGTCGGGCGGCGCGGCTTATCGGCATGAAAACTTTGCCATCAACGACATTGGTGATGAACAGTCCTGGGACTACGGCGGCGGGCTGATTCCTGCCGGGCAACAGGGCGCGGGGCAACGGGCACGGTTTGGTGCAGTGGACATTGCCGGTATCAACCCTGATGACCTGGGGAGCCTGTCGCGCAATGTGGCGGGCGTGTATGCCGGGCTTGAGGGGCACCTGACCGACAAGCTTGAAATAGGCACCGCATTGCGGGCCGAGCACTATTCGGACTTTGGCGACACCGTGAACGGCAAGCTGTCTGCGCGGTATACGTTTACCCCGGCGTTTGCCATTCGTTCGACGTTCAGCACCGGCTACCGGGCGCCGAGCCTGGGACAGTTGTCCACGCAAACCACCACCTACACGGGTAACTGGAGCTTCGACGGCGGCGCGGCAGCACCCGGTCGTACCCGCTTGTTTCGCCCCGGTGACAGCGCAGTGGCGGCCTTTGGCGCCAAAGACCTCGACCCGGTAAAAGCCAAAAACTTCTCGCTTGGTTTTGTCTGGACCCCTGATGAGCGGACATCGTTGACGGTCGATGCTTATCGTATCGACATCGATGGCAACATCCTCGCGACTCAGACCCTGCAAGACCCGGCTGACAACAGCTCGACGGCCGTGCGCGACATTTTGGCCAAGGCTGGTCTGAGCAACTTCTCCGGCGCTTCGTTCTACACCAACGGCTACGACACCCGGACTACCGGCGTTGATGCCCAGCTCAAGCACCGGCTCGACCTGCAACAGTACGGCAGGCTGGACTTGGGGGCGGGCCTGAGCGTGATCGACACCAAGGTCAGCAACGTAAAACAGGGCTCGGTCCTGACCCGCACCGGGACCACGCTGTTTACCCGTGACGTGCTGCGCAACCCGGAAAACGGCACGCCGGAAAACAAGCTCATTTTGTCCAGCGACTACACCCTCGGCAAATGGGGCGTGAACGTACAAGCAACGCGCTTTGGTGAGTACACCTACAACCACCCGACCCTCGAAAGCCGCGACCAGACGTTCAGCCCGCAATGGGTCGTGGACCTTGATGTGCGTTACCAGCTGACCCGCGAGCTGGGCCTGAACGCAGGCGCTAACAACCTGTTCGATACCTACCCCGAGAAATACAAATCGTACAACCAGGTCAACGGGATCAACCGCTACGGCTTCATCGCCCCGGCGGGTGCCTCCGGTGCCTTTTATTACGTGGGTTTGAACTACCAGTTCTAAAACAGGGAGCAGGAGCATGAGTCGTAATAATCCAGGCGCCACGTTGCCTCGCGAAGCGCTTGAACCGGGGCTCAGGCAGCGTTTGTTGATGTATCTGGCCCGCCTGAGCGGGAACCGCGCCAGCCCGCGTGCGCTGATTAAAAGTGCGTGGTTCGTGCCGTTTTTTGCGGTGATCGCGGTCTTGTTTGTGTGGCCTTTGATCATGCTGGTGGTCGGCGCGTTTCGCAGCAGTGCACCGTTTCTGCCGGGTGAGTGGACGCTGGCTGCCTGGCAAGTGGCGTTCCATAACCCGGGCATGCTCGCGGCGATCTGGGCGTCAGTGAAGATCGCCGTGGTCAGCACTGTGGCCTCGCTGTTTTTTGCCATCGCCCTGGCGTTTATCAGCGAGCGCACGGACCTGTGGATACGCCGCTGGATCATGCCGTGCATGCTGTTGGTGTTTGTCACGCCGGGCATTTTCTACGCCATTGCCTTCACCCAGTTGGCCAACCCCTGGACCGGGTTGCTTAATGACGCGTTGCGCTATGGCTTGGGCGTTGAAACACCATGGCTGAACGTTCAAGGCTGGTGGGGGATTTACACGGTCCTGATCCTTAAAAAGGTCGCCCTGACGTATTTGTTTATCGTGGGGGCATTCCGCGCATTGGACAGCTCGCACGATGAGGCGTCGTACCTGTCTGGAGCGGGGCCGTTTCGTACCTTTCTTAGCATCAACCTGCCCAGCCTGGCCCCCGCGCTGACCAGCGTTGCGTTGCTGGGGATCATTGCCGGGCTGCAGGTGTTTGAGCCGATTCTGATTCTCGGCGGGCCAGACAACATTGTGGTGATGGCCACCTTGCTGCTTAACCTGGTAGGGGGCGGAGCCGGACCTGCCGATTATGCACAGGCGAGTATTTTGTCGAGCCTGTTTGTCGCGTTTATTGCGCTGATCTACATGGGCCAACTACGGGTTCTGGGGCGCAAGGGCTACGTGTCAGTCAGCGGCAAGTTTTCCCGTGCCAGGCTCCTGCGTTTGCGCGGCTTTCGCTCATTGATCTGCGTGCTGGTGCTGCTGTTTTTAGTGCTTTCGTTTGTTTTGCCGCTGGGGGCTTTGGCGTTCTCGTCGATCCAGCCTTACCCGGGGGTTTATAGCGATTTGTCGCTGGCGCGCTACATCAGCGTGCTGGAGCAGCCCCGAGTGATCGAAGCGATCCGCGTGACGCTGGTGCTGGGGGTGATTGTCGGTGCGGTGGTCATGACCCTGGCCTTCAGCGTCGCAACTCTGTCTCGCCAACTGGGGCGTCGCAGCCAGGCAGCGCTGCGCTTTGCCACGTTAATCCCGCTGGCCATGCCGGGTGTGGTCACCACCGTTGCGATCTCCTGGGCCTGGCTGAGCATCCCTGCCTTTGCCCAGTTGTATGGCTCGATCTGGCTGGTGGCACTGGCGTTGATCGTCACGGCCATGCCCTTCGCCAGCCAGATCGCCTTGTCGGCAACCTCGCAGATCGCACCGTCCTTGTCCGAGGCTGCGCGCATGAGTGGCGCCGGGCCTGTCCAGACCTTTTTTGAGATCGTGCTGGCGCTCGCTGCCCCGAGTTTTATTGCCGGTTGGTTCATGAGTGCGTTGATGGTCTCGGGCAATCTGGAAGTTCCGCTGCTGCTCAAGTCCCCCGGGGTGAATACCTTGGCGGTGATCACCTACAACCTGCAAAGCGCAGGCGACTACAGCATGGCCGCTGCGCTGCTCATGGTGCTGATGGCGTTCTCGATTTTCCTGTGGGGCGCGAGCCTGTTGACCCTGTGGATCTTCCGCCGTGCGCGGCACCTCAATAACCATCGCAACAAGCAACGTGCCCTGGCCCTGGCCGCGGGTACAACGGGAGGTCTCTGAGCATGAGCCGTGTAATTCTCAAGAATATCCGTAAAGCCTTCGATGGTCGGGTCAATGCCATTGAGCATCTGGATCTGCAGATCGAAGCCGGAGAATTTTTCGTGTTGCTGGGCCCCAGCGGCTGCGGCAAAACCACCACGCTGCGCTGCATTGCGGGGCTGGAAGAACCCGACAGCGGGCAAATCCTGCTCGGTGAACGTGCTGTGGCGGATGTGCAGCAAGGCCTGTTTGTGGCCCCCGAGAAACGCAACATCGGAATGGTGTTTCAGAACTACGCGTTGTGGCCGCACATGACCGTACGGCAAAACGTCAGTTACCCGCTCAAGACCCGCACCCGTCTCGGTGAAGCCCAGCAGCGGCAAGTGATTGAGGCGCTGCAACTGGTCGGCTTGCACGATCATGCCGAGCGCTACCCGGCAGAGCTGTCCGGTGGTCAGCAGCAGCGCGTGGCGTTGGCAAGAGCCTTGGTCGCCCGGCCCGGGCTGATGCTGTTCGATGAGCCGCTATCGAACATGGACGCCCAACTGCGCATTCGTCTGCGTCAGGACCTGCGACGCATTCATGATGAGCTGGGCTACACGGCGGTCTATGTCACCCACGACCATGCCGAGGCTTTGGCGCTGGCTGATCGCATCGCCGTCATGAACGTCGGCAAGCTGGAGCAGGTGGGCACGCCGAGTGAGATATTCCTGACCCCGCGTACGCACTTTGTCGCGGAGTTTGTCGGCTTCGAAAATATCCTGCGTGGCCAGATCAGCGCCGCATCTGACGGCGTGGCAAAGGTGCCGCTCAGTGGTAGCGATCAGTGGCTGGCCTCCAGTAATCCAGCCGGTCTTTTGCCCGGTGCAGCGGTATGGCTGGCCCTGCGTGCCGCACAAGTGGTGGCAGTCCCGCTTGAGCACCCGGCGCCAGCCAATGCGACGGTGCTTGCGGGCGTCATTTCGCAGATCACCTATGCCGGCGACCGCTATCTGGCGCAAGCACAGGTTCAAGGCCTTACCTTGGCCGTGACGTTGGCGCTGGATGTGTGGGGCACCACGGCCCACACCCGTGAGTCGTTGAGCGGGCGCGCGGTGAACCTGTTGATCCAGCCGGGTGCTGCGGTGCTTATGCCGCGCGACGAGAGCTCCGAAACCCTTGTTGCAGAGCCCGTAGCCACCGGCCGGGAGGCCGCATGAGGCGCCTTCCTTACAGCGTGCGGCTGTTGCTGGTGGTCGGTGTGCTGATGGGGGTGTTTGCCCTCGGCACCCGCCAAGCGGCGTTTACCGATGAAGAGGTGACTCAGCGCACCCGCGCATTGACCGGCACCGCCCAGCAACAGGCCGACATGGAAGCCCTGTATCACGCGGCGATCAAAGGCGGCGAGCAACAGGTGGTGATGTATCAGGCGGCGATGGATTACGAGTGGCAGCCGTTGTGGTCGCGTTTTAGCCAAGCCTTTCCGGGTATTCGCGTGACCTATATGCACCTGTCGCCCACGGCGGTTACAGATCGGCTGGACGTCGAAAAAGTCACCGGCGCGCACTACGGCGATCTGATCAGCCAGCCGGTCAACGTGGTGATGGACATCGCCGATCGCGGCTATCTGGAAGGCTGGACGCCGAGCAGCAGCGCCTCGTTGGAGCCCATCTGGCGCTACAAGGACCAGGTCTACTTCACCTTCAACAAGGTGTATGGGCTGGGTTACAGCACGCGCCGTGTAGGGGGCGAAACCCTGCCTGTGGATGTCGCGCAACTGCTCGACGATAAATGGCGCAACAGTTTTGAGTATGGCGCGCCGGGTGGCGGTGCAGGCACCACCGACGTGGCTCTGCTGCAACTGCTGACGCGTCAGCGCATCGACCTTCAGCAGTTGCGTGAGCTCCGCGATCGCGGCGGGGCGGGCGGTGCGCAAGAGGCCGGGGTGATCAGCCTCGCCCAAGGTCGTCGGGCGCTGAACCCGTGGGCCTACCTGCCACCGTTGCTGCGTCAACAACGGCTGGGGGTGCCGATCGCCATTGAATACCCGGCGGACTTCACCTTGCTGGTGCCCTTTGGTCAGGGGCTGGTCAGGCAGCCTGCGCACCCGAACGCTGCGCGTTTATTGCTGACCTGGCTGATGACCCCTGACGCCCAGGCCCTGCTGGCCAGCGAAGCCTATTCATTGGGCAATTTGCCGGGTGCGCCGCTCCCGCCAGGGTTACCAGAAGAGGCCGCGCACACCGCCCGGCTCAACATGCTCAGCCCCCAGGAAACCGCCCGCGGCCTTAAAGAGTGGGTGCCGAAACTGCGCGCGCTTTGGCAGCAAACCCTATGAGCCAACCCTTCAAGGAACTTCACATGACCGAAGCCAGCAAGCATGCAGCGTTCTCGCTGGATGCCACACCGCAACGCGCCTTATCAACCTTACCCGAGATCGCATCATGACTCACTTGCCTACCGTCCCTGATGTACCTGCCGAGATCGACGAAATCGTCGCCTGGCACAGCCATATTTATTTTTCTGAAGAGACACGCGCAATCGCCGAGCGCCTGAATGAAGAGCTTCAGGACCGCTTCAAAATATGGGATTACCGCTGGCTCGACCAGGCCAATGGGCTGCACCCCTCACCGATGTTTCGTTTCGCGATTCTTAAAGAGGACTTCGAGCGTTATGTGTACTGGTTGCTGGAAGCGCGCCAAGGCTTGAGCGTGCTGCTGCATGCGATTACCGAAAACGTCTACATCGACCATTCGTATCTGACGCTATGGTTTGGCAAGCAACTGGAGTTGGGGCTCGACAGCATGCGTGAAAAAGAAGCCCAACGCCTTGCCGGTGAGCAGACCGAAGTCAACAGCGTGTTGCTGGTGGGCCAGCAGCGCCACCTGGCGGGGACCGTGCGTTACCGCCCCGGTGATGACACCTACAAAACCCGCGAATGGCCACCCGTTGCAAGCGTCTGATCCTCTCGATAACACAGCCCTCCCACTGAGGGCTGTGCCAACAACAACCGGTCAACCGGTCTGTCTGAACCAAGGAATACCATGACGTCGACCACGACTTCTGACTCGCACATCCCCGAACTGGCCTCGAGCCCGTTTCGTTTTACGTTGCAATTTGCCCGCTATTTCATGCGCTGGTACGTGTTGATCGTGATCTTGCAGGTGGTGTCTTCGGCCTGCGGCGTGACGGTTTCCCTGGCATTGGGTGAGGTGGTTGGGGTGCTCAGCCACAGCCTCAATGGGCCGCGTGATTTAAGTGCCATCTGGCCACCTTTGGCGCTGTTCATAGCGTTGAACCTGGGTGAACTGGTGTTCGGGCGCATCGCCGGATTCTGCCGGGTGCACGTTGCGCCGCTGCAAAGGACCCGCGTCACGGCGCACTTGTTTGCCTACCTCCAGCATCACTCCCAACGCTACATCGGCAGCAACTTCGCCGGCTCACTGGCCAATCGCATTTCCGAAACGTCGATGGGCGTCAACATGACGCTGTGGGCGTTGATCTTCGATGTGTTGCCGGTGCTGGTGACGCTGACCGTGGCGGTGATCATTCTGGCGACGGCCAGCCCCATGCTGGCCATGTTCACGTTTGTCTGGTCTGTGGTGTTTGTATTGTGCTCGTACTTGCTAGCGCGCCGTTGCCAGCCGTACTCACGTTCGTTTTCTGCGGCGCGCAGTGAAACCACGGGGCGTGTCGTGGACGCCGTGAGCAACCTGACGGCCGTGCGGCTGTTTGCCCGTATCGGTTTCGAACGTGCGCATTTGCAGCAGTTTTTGTCCCGTGAAGTCCAGGCGGCGCGACAGTCATTTGGCTTTAACGAAAAAATTGTCCTGTTCCAGATGAGTGCTTCGCTGGTGCTCAAAGTCGGTTTGTTGGGCTTTGCGCTGTGGTTATGGCAGCAAGGCAGCATCGGTGTGCCGGAGTTCGTGATGAGCACCACCCTGTCATTTGTCGTCATTGCCGAAGCGCGCAACATCAGCAGGCGCTTTCTTGATTTGTTCGAATACATCGGCAACATCGAAAACGGCGTCAAAACCATTGTGGTGCCCCATGAGATCGTCGATGACCAACAGGCGCGTGATATCAAAATCGTCAGTGGCAGTATTGAAGTGCGCAACCTGACCTTTGGTTACCAGGCTGGCCAAGTGCTGTTTCACAACCTGAACCTGGTGATTCCGGCCGGGCAACGTGTGGGCCTGGTCGGCTATTCGGGGTCTGGCAAGTCAACGTTATTAAACTTGTTATTACGCCAATACGACCCGCAACAAGGCGCCATCAGCATTGACGGCAAAGACATCCGGCACTTCACCCAGCACTCCTTGCACTCACAGATAGGCTTGATTCCTCAGGAACCCGGGCTGTTCCATCGCAGCCTGCTGGACAACATCCGCTACGGTAATCCGGACGCCAGTGAACGGGATGTAGAGTCGGCCGCCCGGCAGGCTCACGCCCATGACTTCATTGCAAAAATGGACCGCCAATACCATTCGCTGGTGGGCGAGCGCGGGGTTCGATTGTCAGGCGGCCAGCGTCAACGGGTGGCCATCGCGCGGATCATCATCAAGAACGCGCCCATTTTGATCATGGACGAGGCAACGGCCAGCCTGGACTCCATCACCGAGCAGGCGATTCAGGACACCCTGACGGACGTGATGCAGGACAAAACCGTGATCGTGGTGGCGCATCGGCTGTCGACGGTGGCGCAACTGGATCGGATCTTGTTCTTTGATAACGGCAAAATCATTGAAGATGGCACCCACGACGAACTGCTGAAACGGCCCAATGGTGCGTACCGTCGCCTGTGGGAGCGTCAGGTGGGCGGTGTGTTACCGCTGCATCCCAGTCGGACGTAGCCTCGCAAAACTCGTCAACTGCTACGCCGGGCACCGCAAAACCTGTAGGAGCGAGCTTGCCTCGCGATCTTTTTAGGATGAAAATATCGCGAGGCAAGCT